>JAUNMW010000150.1 GCA_030537395.1 Clostridia bacterium
CCCCCAGCGTACCCCTTAGTCGGGACTAACTAAGTAATTTAAAGGGCGCTTTAAATCTGCATCCTCGTTGTTTGCCTGTTTGTAAACTTTTTCCCCAATGGAATTTGTGTCTTTTCTGTTACGGGTTTTTATGTTATAATCAAATGGGCTTGTCCCGAAGATATGATTTGATTCGCAAAACAATGCGTTTTTTAAGGAGGATCCGGCGATGGCAAACACCCGGCGCAAACGCCGCCGCAGCGCCAACAAAAAGGACGTGCGGCTGCCGATGCTGCTTGGCCTGGCAGGCATTTTGGTTTTATTTATTCTGATCATGCCCAAGGAAACCACGGTAAAGGCGGTGAACGTATCCGCCTCCGGCCATTTGAGCACCCACGCGGGGCTGGTGCTGTCCGAAGTAATGACGGATAACGTGTCCGCCTTCCCGGATGAAACGGGCAAATTCGGCGATTGGGTGGAGATCCAAAACACTTTGGATACGCCCATCAATTTGAAGGGTGTGGGCCTGTCCGACCGGGCAGACCGGATCAAGTTCATTTTCCCGGATGTGACCCTGGCGGCGGGGGGAGAAGTGACGGTGTTCTGCGACAGCGTGAACCGGGACGATCCTCACGGCGTGTTCCACGCCAAGTTCAAAATGAGTTCCCTGGGCGAAAGCATTTATCTGTTCGATCAAAGCGGCATTTCCATCGACAGCGTGAAGGTGCCCACCCTGAACGCGGATGAAAGCTACATCCGCAATGAGGAAGGCGTTTGGGAAAAAACGGAGGCCTTTTCACCCGGCTATCCCAACACCCTGGCGGGCCACGACGAATATCTTACGGCCTACGTGGTGGAGCCCGATACCCTGATGATCAACGAAATCGTGCCCAGCCCCCGCACGGGGCTGCGGGACGAGGACGGCGATCTTTCCGATTGGGTGGAATTGTACAATGCGGGCACCAAGGATATCAAGCTGGGCAATTTCGCCCTGTCCGATGATGAAACCAAGCCCGCCAAATGGCCCTTCCCCAAGGACGCCGTGATCCCGGCGGGGGGCTACTACATCGTGTTCTGCTCCGGCAAGGACAAGGTGGAGGAGGCCACCCGGTTCCCCCACGCCAATTTCTCCATCAACAATGAAGAAGAAACCATTGTGCTCTCCTCCCTGGTGGGCGAGCTGGTGGATCGGGTGGTGGTCACCGGCGTGGGCCGGGATATGAGCTACGGCCGGGATGAAAGCGGCAATTGGAAGGTGTTCACCCTGGCCACCCCCGGCGCGCCCAATAACCAGATCGGGGCCAACAAGGCCGATCAGTTCATCCGGGCGCTGAACAATACCGGGGTGTACATTTCGGAGGTCATGTCCTCCGGCAATCTGATCAAGGCTTTTGATGAGTATTCCGCCTGCGATTTTGTGGAAATCTATAATTCCTCCGCCCAGGCCTGGGATCTGTCGGGCTGGGGGCTGAGCGACAATATCAACTGGCCCCGGAAATGGACGTTCCCCCAGGGAGCGTCCATTCAGCCCGGGGAATACAAGGTGATCCTGCTGGACGGCTACGCAGGCGCCAGCCAGAACGGCGCCCGGCTGCGGGCCTCCTTCAAGCTGTCCCATGCGGGCGGAGAAATGATGACCCTGTCCGACGCCACAGGCTATATTCTGGACAGGATGTATCTGCCGGAAATCCCCACGGATATCTCCTTTGGCAGGACGCTGGGGCAGGGCGGCTTTTTTTATTATGACGCGCCCACGCCCGCCGCGGCCAACGGCTACGGCTTTTCCGGGTTCAGCGCCAGACCGAAATTCGACCACGAAAGCGGCATTTACTTTGGCAGCCTGGAGGTAAAGCTCTCCGCCGAGCCGGGGGCCACTATCCGCTACACCACCGACGGCTCCATTCCCACGGTGGATAACAGCACGGTGTACACCGAGCCCATCATCGTCAAGGGCACCATGGTGATCAGGGCCCGGGCCTTTCAAAGCGGATTGCAGCCCTCCGAAACGGAAACCGCCAGCTTCTTTATGGAGCTGTACCACCAGCTGGACGTGGTATCGCTGATCTGCGAGCCCTACGAGTTGTGGAACGAGGAAACGGGCCTGCTGTCCGAAGCGCAGGACCACAGCAGCCGCAACCGCAAAACCCGGGACGCTTTGGAAGTGGACAAATCCCATGGGATCCCCTTTAAAACTCCCGTGTACCGCAGCTTTGGCAAGGACGACCGGCAGGGCTATGTGGAAATCTTCGATCACAGCACGGGCGAAGCCTACATTTCCCAAGGAATCAAGATGGATCTGCTGGGGGCCTATTCTCTGGATATGCCCCAGAAATCCTTCAAAGTCAGGGCCCAGGCTTCTTTGGGCGAAAAATACTTCAATTATCCCCTGTTTGAGGATCGGGATTACACCTTCTATAAATCCTTTACCCTGCGCAATTCGGGCAACGACTGCGTGTGGACCCGGGTGGCGGACGTGGTGCAGACCAGGCTGGTGGACAAGTATCTGAACGCCAAGCTGCTCACCCTGGGCTGGCATCCGGTGGTGGTGTACTTAAACGGCCAATACTGGGGCCACTACAACATGCGGGAGCGGAAGGACCGCTTCTCCATCGCCCAGTACGAGGGCTTGGACCTGGAGCAGGACAAGGATATTTACGAGAATATGACCATTATCCGGGGCAACGTAGCCGCCGTGCAGGGCAGCACCAAGGAATACAGGGATATGCTGAATGTGATCAAGGAGCTGAATCCCAATCGGAACTCCGCCGATCTGCAATACCTGTACGATCATATCGATATCGAAAACCATATCGACTGGTATGCCATTGAAATGTTCTTCGGCAACTCCGACCCCGGCAACATCATGTACTATAAGCTGCCCACGGAAGGAAGCAAATGGAAGTGCATTTTGTTCGACCTGGATTATGGCATGTTCAATTCGGGCTTTGACAGCCCCAAATCCTATCTGAAAGAAAAGGGGATGGGTCAGCAGAATATCAACAACGTGATCTTCCGCAAAATGATCGAATCGGACGAAATTCGGGATAAATTCTTAACGCGCCTGGGCGAAATCTTCCAAACCCTGACCTCCGACGTAATGATCGCCGAGCTGGAGGAATGCGCATCCATCATTGAACCGGAGCTGACCATGCACTATCAGCGCTGGGCCGGGCATCCGGATATGAAGTATATCAACTCCGATTCGCCGTCCTCCGCCAGCGGCCTCATGCGTTATTGGCGGCAGCGCGTGGAACGCATGAAGGAAACCATGACCTTCCGGCCCTATAAGCTCTGGGGCCTGGTGCAGACGCAATTCCAGCTTTCCGATCTGCAAATGGCCCATTACTTCGGGCCCCGGCCCGCGAATCCGGAGCAGTGATTCGGATGCCGCTTATGGTTCGTATGAAATAGAAGAAAAACTGAAAAGAGTACAGAGTGCAGAGTGCAGAGTACAGATTGAATAGTTCATCATGTAAACGACAAGTATGCAGTCGCTTTGCTGATGTGTTGGACTAATCAATCTGTGCTCTGTACTCTGCACTCTGTACTCTTTTCAATTCTCTATGTGCGCTTCGAGCAAAGCGTATGATTTGACGCTCAAGCCTGTTCCGCTTTGGTTTTGCGGCGAAGGAGCCGGGCCAGGGGGCGCTCAAACAGGTACGTGATCAGCGCGGCCAGCGCCAGGGCCAGCACGAAGCAGGAAACGGTGTAGGCGACCTGCCAGCGGTAATCGCCCTGGGACCAGGGGGTGGGATAATCGCTGGGGGGAAAGCCCCATTCCTTCAGCTTTACGGCCAGCATTTGATGATAGATATAAAATTGGAAGGAAACAGAGGAAAGGAAGCGCATCAGGGGATTGCCCAACGCAAAGCGCATCGCGGGAGCGGAAAAAGCGGCGCAGAGCATGAAGCAGGAAAGAACAGCGGACAAGGAAAAGCGCCGATCCATCTGGCCCTGACGGATTCTGTCGTAACCGCTGGAAGCGGCCTGGGCCCGGGCGATCTGCATGAGCAGGCAAACGCACACCACGGCCAGAACGGAGAAAAACAGCTTGATTTTGCCGTCCGGCTCATTGCCCAGCTTTTTGCGCAGCGCGGCAAAAACGGAAGCGGCCAGGAAGCCGTTGGCGTATACGTCCAGGAAGGCGGGAAGCTGGTTGAAGTACATGCTGGTATCCGGCTGCCGGGAAGCGTAATACCGGAAGGCAAAGGCAATGCCCGCCATGCCCAGATAGGTGAGCAGCGGCTTTTTCCGGTAAAACCGGGCCAGGAAGGGGAACAACAGATAAAACTGCATCTCCACCGCCAACGTCCACAGCGCGCCGTTGATGGGGGAGAGAAAATAGCTGAAATAGAATAAATTATGGGTAAAGGTCAGATGCGCCGCCAGGTCCTTGGCCGAGTCCGCGGCATTTCCGTAGCGTCCCTGAACGCAGGACAGCACGAACATGGGCAGCACGCACAGCAGATAGGAGGGCAGGATGCGGATCAGCCGCCGCTTGTAAAAAGGCAGGATCCCGGGCAGCTTCGCGCCGGATAGCGCATAGGGCAGATACAGCAGAAAGCCGGACAGCAAAATCAGCCCGTCCACCCAAAGATAGCCGGAGCGGAGCAGGAAATCCAGGCTGAGCGCGCCGCCGTTTGGCAGCGGCAGGGTGGGGGAAAGCCAGCCCTGCTGCCAGATATGAAACCAGCCTACCAGCAGCACGCAAAGCGCCCGAACCCCGTCCAGCACATCCAGGCGCCGGGGGTCGGGCGTTTGCCGGTAGGGCTGAACCCATTGAGCCCATTTTTCTTCCATCGGATCATTCTCCCGCCCGCGTCATGCGGTACAGCGTTTTGGTTTTCGCATGGCGCAGGGTCAAATAGTTGGCGCCGTAGGATACGATTTCGTAGGTGTAGCTCAGATCATCCGGGTCATCCCCGATATTGATGGCGTAAATGTTGGGGGCGAAGTAATAATAATCTTCCCCTTCGATGGTGCAGCTGCCGTCCTCCCGGAATTCCATGGTAACGCCCTTGCCGGTGTCCCAGAAGCCCATCAGGCGGTACACCATGCGGGTAAGGCGCACGTCGGTTACGTCCTTGTAATCCAGAATCTGCTTGTAATAAGTCAGCGCTTCAAAGGGCCTGCGCTGGCTGTACAAGGTATTGGCGTACTGATAGCAGGCTTCCCGGTACAGATCGGGGATATCGGCGTACTTGCCGGTCAGATATTCCTGGGAAAGGGGGGCCAGGGCTTCCACCACGGCCTTGTAATCCTTGTGCTCCATGGCGGAAACGGCGGTTTCATAAGCTTCGGCGTAGTACTGGTCGGCGCTGCGCTGGGCCAGGGCCGCGGCGTTCTGATAATTGCCGGCCTGGCTGAAATAGCCCGCCGCCACGGACAGATCGTTTTCCGCCATGGCGCTTTGCCCGGCCTGATAGGCCACTTCCTTGCGGCGCTGGGCGGCGTCCCGATACCCGGCGATGCCGCTGAGCAGGGAAAGGGCGGCGCGGTATTCCCCGTTTTCCGCCTTCTGCAGGGCGGTATCGTAAATGCAGGCATTGTACAGGGCGGGGGCGTCCTCATAATCGCCCAGCACTTCAAAAATGGTTTTCGCGCTGTCGTAATCACCCTGGGCGCGCAGATCCAGGGCCAGCAGATACCGGGCCCGGTTCAGGTAGTCCTGGGCGCGCTCATCATCGTCCATGGAAGCCAATTGGGCAATGGCCTCCTCGTACCGGCTGTCGTCAATGAGGGAAGCGGCATAGCCCAAACGGGCGGCGGACAGGGCTTCCTGCGTATCGTCCGTTTCCGCCAGATTTTCCAGCAGGGCGATGGCCCCGGCGTAATCCTGGGTGTCCGTCAGCGCCTGGGCCTGGGCCACGCGGATTTCCCGAATGCGGTCAGCGGCGTCCTGATAATCGGCAATGGTGTTCAGCATTTCCAGGGCTTCATCCGTGCGCCCTTCTTCCAGCAGGGCCACGGCGGGCCGGTAAACGCATTCCTTCTTGGCCTCCTGGGCGGCAGCCAGATCGGGGGCCTGATCAAAGAACGCCGCGGCTCCTTCGTAATCGCCCTGTTCCATCAGGGCCAGGCCCTGATAATAGTAGCATTGCATCAGCAGGGCTTTGGAATCCTGGTAGCCGGAGATCTTTTCCAGCATGGAAGCCGCCCGGGCATAGTCCCCCTCGTCCATGGCGGTGAGGGCGGGCGCGTACAGGCAGGCGGCGGCCCGGCGGTAGGCGTCGGAATAATCACCGGCCTTGAGGAAGTATTCCGCGGCGGTATCGTAATCCGCCATGGCAAAATACTGTTCGCCGGCAGCATAGTAGGCCTTTTGCAACTGCAGCGGCGCGTCCCGGTAATCCTGCAATTGCAGGAAATATTCAATGGCGGTCAGGGGCTCGCTGGCCGCCATGGCTTCCATGGCGGGCTGATACAGGCATTCCACCGCCTTGGTCGCGGCGTTCGGATAGCTGCCCAGGGCCAGGAATTTTTCCCGGGCGGCGGCGTAATCCTTGCGGGTCATCAGGGAATCGGCCCATTCGTATTCCGCCTGGTTCCGCTTTTTCCAGGAATCCGAATAATTGGGAATCTGGGCGAACAGGGCGATGGCGTCCTCCCAATTGCCGGCGGACAGCAGCTTATCGGCGTACACATAGCGGGCTTCCTGGGCACGCAGGGCGCTGTCCTTGTAATCGCCCAGGGCGTCAAAGCCGTTCTGGGCGGCCCGCAGGCTGGTATAGGTGCCCCGGTTCAGGGCGGAGAGGGCGGAACGGTAATCGCATTCCTGGGCCAGCTCCGCGCAGTCCCGGTAATCCTCCAGGGCCAGAAACTGTTCCTTGGCGGAATCGAACTGGCCGTTTTCCAGGGCCCGGTTGGCCATGTAATATTTATAGTAGGGAATGCCATGGAAATACACGCCGTAAGCCGCGGCGGCAAGCAGCACCACGGATACCACGGACGTAATGATAATCCTGCGGCGGCGGCGGCGCTTCTTTTCCCGGGCTTCCTTTTCCGCGGCAATGCGGCGGGCTTCCTCCCGGGCCCGGCGCTGCTCCTCCTCCAGGGCGCTTTGCCGCTGGAAGATGATTTTTTCGATGGCGGCTTCGTTCAGTTTGGTAAAAATTTCGTGCTTGTCCCGGTGACAGCGGCGGCATTCATCCTCCCGGGCGGCGTTGGGTCTGCCGCATACGCAGATCCATACCGCGCCCTGATCGCTGGGGTAGCAGGAGGCGTCCCGCCCGGCTAATTCCTGCATCACGGCCAATTGCTGATCCTTAAGCAGGGGGGAGGGCCGGTATTCTACGGAATCCGTCATGCCCCGGCGCCACACGGTGCCGTCCTCAAACCAGACCTTCTCGATGAGCACCTCCAGGTCCTGTGCCTCCACCGCTTCCTCCACGGCCACCGCCGCTTCAAAGGCGTGATGAGAGGGGCCCTCCAGGCCCTGCAGCCGCTCCACGTGGCGGGCGTATTTTTCCCCGTCCCCGTCATAGCAGAGCACGCAGACCTGGATGCTGTTCACATCCTTGTCAGCCAGATTGTAAATCTGCATGGTCAGCACGGGAAATTCCGCCGTGGGCATTTGACAGTGCCATAATTCAACGGGACAGGTCAGGTCGATCCGCATGGCGTTGACGCCTCCGTTCGCATTCAGACAATAATTATGATGATTCTCAGGCTATTCAAAACTATTACTTTATGAGCGCTTTAAATTACTGAGTTAGTGCCAACTAAGGGGTTACGTTGGGGCTGT
>JAUNMW010000151.1 GCA_030537395.1 Clostridia bacterium
GAATTTCTGTGGATTCTTCGGTGGGTTCCTCCGTGGGAACCTCGGTGGGTGTTTCCGCAGGCGTTTCCGTCGGTTCTTCCGCAGGCGCTTCCGTGACGGGGGAGAATACATACTGGAATACGATTTCCGTTACATTGGGCTGTCCATCCTCTTCCACGTGGGCGTTCACGATGGGCTCGCTCACCAGCACATAGCCGGCGGGCAGATCCTCGGGAGCGGGTTCGGCGCTGACCGGCACCACCGCGCCGTAGGGCACCTGCACGGAAGAGGACGCGGCGATATCCAGACCCGTTTCCGCGTCCGTATAGCGCACGGGAATCTGGATGGGGTCGGGAGCGCGGTATTCATACACGAAGGTGATTTCAGCAGGATTGACCCCGTCCGCAGTTACGCTGATGTTCTGGAAAGCGGGGGCGTCCTTGGGCACTTCATAATAAGCGGGCAGATTGGCGGGATGGGGGAAAACCACCCAATTGCCTTCTGTGAAGGTTTCCTGGGTGTCATCGGCGATGGGCTGATTTTCCGTATCCACGTAATGTACGGTGATCTGGGCAGGCTTGACCACCCGGCGGTAGGTGAAGGTGACTTCATTCAGAGTGGCGCCCTCCAGGGATACCGTCAGGGGATAGGAGAAGGGTTCTTCGGGGGTGTAATCCTCGGCGGGAATCTGGGCCTCCGGGGTCACCTCATGGGTGCCCTCGCCGTAGGTCTGGTAGGTGTCCTGCGCAATGATTTCGCCCCGCTCATCCACATAATGCACGGTCACGATCACGGGGCGCACCAGACGCTGATAGGTGAAGGTGATTTCCTTGATGTCCGCGCCCTGGGCGTCCACTGTGACCAGCACGGACTTGGGCTCCGTCAGGGCGTACTCATCTTCGGGAATGATGGGGTCCGGCTCCACGGGATGAATGCCGGGCTCCACGGTGGCGTAGGTGTCAGGCGCAATGACGCTGCCCAAATCATCCACATAGTGAAGGGTCACCTGCGCGGGCTTGGGCACCGGCTGATAGATGAAGGTCACTTCGGCGGGGAACGCGCCGTCCGCGGTCACGGCAATATCAAAGGAGGCGGGGCCGCTGAGCAGGTATTCCTCGGGATCAATGTCCGCATCAGGAACCACCGTACCGCCGCCGGGCTGTACCGTCTGCACGGTGTCGGGGGCGATGGGCGCGCCGGTTTCATCCGTATAGTGTACGGTCACGTTGGCGGGAAGCACTTCCCGAGTGTACAGGAAAGTGATTTCGGCGGGAGACGCGCCGTTTGCGTCCACTGTTACCGCGGCGCTGCCTTCACCCAGCAGCACATAGCCCGGCACGGCGTCGGCCGTCACGGTATGTTCGCCCGCTTCCAGGGTCACGGTGCGGTCGGCCAGCAGCGGCATGCCCGATTCATCCGCGGCATGAATGATCACGTCCGCGTCGGGAATACGATAAATATAGATAAAGGTGATTTCCGCGGGGTTCGCGCCGTTATCATCCACGGTCACGGTGTAAGAAGCCGGATCGGATACGATATAGCTGTAAATGGCGGGAGCGGTCACGGTATGGTCGCCCCGGTCGAAGGTGTAAGTGAAATCCCCCTGCAGGGGCTGACCCAGCTCATCTACATAGTGCACCGTCACATCGGCGGAGATGGGGGGCAGGGTATAGGCGAAGGTGATTTCGCTGGGATAAGCGCCGCTGCCATCCACGGATACGCTGAAGGAACCGGGGCTGATCAGCGTGTAGCCCGGGAATTCGGGAGCGGTTACCGTGTTGACGCCTTCGTTCAAGGTAATGATTTGGTCCTCGGTCAGCGGCTGATTGAATTCATTCAGATAATGCACCGTCACTTCCGCCGTTACGATATGACGGGCGTAGGCGAAGGTGATCTCATGGGGATACGCGCCGAAAGCATCCACGGTGACGTCGTAGGAATCCGGACCGGTCACTTCGTAGCCTTCTATGCTGGCGGCGTATACGGTGCGGGTGCCTTCTTCCAGCGTAACGATCTGATCGTTCATCAGCTGGGTGCCGTATTCATTCACATAATGCACTGTTACCGTGGCGGTGGCCAGTTCCCGGATGTAAGCGAAGGTGATTTCACTGGGATTGGCGCCGTTGGCGTCCACTGTGACGGGGAAGGAGGAGGGGCTGTACAGGGTGTAATGCTCGATGTTTTGGGCGGAAACAGTATGGGAGCCCCCCTCCAGGGTGAGCGTTTCATCCGGCAGGATGGCCACGCCGTTTTCATCGTGATAATGCACCGTCACCTGCGCGGGCTGGGGCACGAAGGCGTAGCCGAAGGTGATATCGCTGGGATACGCGCCGCCGAACGCGTCCACCGTAACGGGGAAGGAGGCGGGGCTGATCAGCCTGTAGTTTTCAATTTCCTCGGCGGAAACGGTGTGGCTGCCCTCCTCCAGCTGGAGCGTCTGATCGGGCAAAAGCGGCTGATTGTATTCATCCACATAATGCACGGTCACCAAAGCGCTTTGGGGCTGAGCCGGCGTTTCCTGCGGAAGCGGCTGATAAGATACATACAAATAATAGACCCCCGTCCATTCGCCGAAGGCGTTGCAGGCGGAGATGATGGTGAAGGGGCCGTCCAGCGTGCCGTTGGCGTCCGCGATCCCTTCCAGCACGTCGCCCTGATTGGGCGCAAAGCTTACATAAGTTCCGCTCAGATCGCTGATTTGCAGCGTCAGGGCGTCCATCGGCGCGTCCCAGGGCAGCGTCAGCCAGAAACGGTTTTCTTCCGGCTCTTCCGTGACGGGGACTGCCGGGGCGCTGAACTGCGTATTGCCCAGCGCGTCCGTCCACTGCACGGAAATACTGATATCCTGCGCTGTCGCGGCCTGCGTGGTCAGGGGCGTGAGCAGGCAGGCGATCAGGACAATGAATGCAATCAAACGGTGAGTTCCTTTCATAAAAACGATGCCTCCTTCGGAATCCATCGAATAATGGTGAAGTTATTTCAATTGTATTACAACTTCTTAACAATGTCAATGCTTCGCCCCATGAAATCCCTGGAATTCGGCATTTATTGCGCAGGCCGAAGCAGGATTTGAAGGGCATGCGGTGAATATAAAACTACATTGCCGATGATGGGAGGAATGAAGAGATGCTGGACGATGAACTGAGAGAAAAATTTCTCTCCAGCGAGGATATATATTCCGGGAAGATCATCCGGGTGCAGAAATGGCAGGTGGCCCTGCCCAACGGGGAAACCGCTCCGCGGGAAGTGGTGCGCCACAACGGCGCGTCCGCCATTGTGCCGGTGGATGACCGGGGAATGGTGACGCTGGTGCGGCAGCATCGGGTGGTCATTGACCGGTGCACCTGGGAAATCCCCGCCGGGAAGCTGGACTCCCCTTCCGAGGATCCCTTTTCCGCCGCCAAGCGGGAGTTGGAGGAGGAAACGGGTCTGCAAGCCGAACATTGGCAGAAGCTGACCTGCATGTTCACCACTCCCGGCTTTTGCAACGAGCAGATTTCCATTTATTTAGCCACCGGCCTCAGCCAGCACCCCGCCCATCCGGACGCGGATGAGTTTTTGGGCCTGACGAAAATGCCGCTGGAGGAAGCCGTGGCGCTGTGCATGGCGGGCGAGATCCGGGACGGAAAAACCCTGGTGGGGCTGCTGATGGCCCAGCGCGCCCTGCAGGCCCAGGATTTCCCTGCTCTGGGAACGGCTGCATCCATACAACGTTTTACCGGCGCGCCTTCTTCCCGGGAAGCGAAATAAAGATGAAGCGGCTGAAGAGAGGTGAAGCGCCGTCATGAAAAAAGAGAAGCACACGGTTTACCGTCTGGTGATGGTGTTCCTGGTAATTTTGCTGCTGCTGGGGATCGCTCTGCTGATCATGGGCCTGCGGATGGGCGGCGATCGCTTCGTACTGAATTCCTGGTCCCGCATGTGAAGCACTGAGGCAAAGAGAAGCGATATGCAGTTTTTTCAGGGGATTTTTTCCCATCTGCCGACCATTGAAACAGAACGGCTGATCCTGCGTCCCATGCGTATGCGCGATGCGCAGGATCTGTTTGCTTATGCCCGGGACCCCCAGGTGAGCCGCCATGTGCTGTGGGATACCCATACCAGCATAGCAGATTCCCGCCAATTCCTGCGGGGAGCGATCCGCCAGTACCGGAAAGGCCAGCCGGGGTCCTTCGCCATTACCCTGAAGGACTCGGGCCGCATGATCGGCACCGTAGGTTTTATGTGGATCAATCTGGATTACCACAGCGCGGAGGTAGGTTACAGCCTGAGCCGCGATTATTGGAATCAGGGCATCATGACGGAAGCGCTGCGGGCCGTGGTGGCATTCGGCTTTGATACCCTGCGGCTGAACCGCATCGAGGCCCAGCATGAAACGGATAATCCCGCGTCTGGCCGGGTGATGGCCCACGTGGGCATGCAGTTTGAAGGCGTTTTGCGCCAGCGGCTGAAAAATAAAGGAAGATTTGTGGATGTAGCCCTGTATGCCATCTTGCGTTCTGATCCCCGGTTGTGATATAATAGCTTTTGCATCCGCCGCTTGGGGATGCATAGAAAACTGTTTTTCGGATGCGGACCGGTAGGAGGAAGAATTGATGTTTCATTATAAGACCCGGGGCACCTGCTCCACCCAAATCGACCTGGAAATTGAAAACGGCGTTATCACTGCCTGCGCCTTCCAAAATGGCTGCAGGGGCAACACCCAGGGCCTGGCCAAAATGGTGATCGGCCGGAAAGCCGACGAAGTGAAGGAATTGCTGCGGGGCATCCCCTGCCGGGGCAATACCTCCTGCCCGGATCAGCTGTCCCACGCGATCGAAGCCTTTGAAGCGCAGCAGGCATAAAGAAAAGAGGAAAAAACAATGACCACGAAAAAGCAGCAGGATCGGAAAAAGTTCTGGGTCAGGATACTGTGCGTTGTGCTGGCCTTCCTGATGATCGGCTCCTCCATCGCCGCCATCTTTGGCGTATTCTGATTTCACGCCCAAACCAAACCGCCCGGATTCCGAAGAAGCTTTCGGATATTCGAGCGGTTTTGCGTGCGGTGAAAGTACAAATTGAAGAAAAGAGTACAGAGTTCAGAGTGCAGAGTACAGATTGGATAGTCAATGATATCAGCGAAGCGATAGAGAGCTGATTTTGCTTCATTTGCATGAAAGACTATCTAATCTGTACTCCGTGCTCTGAACTCTGTACTCTTATATCAATCCCATTATGCCGATACTTCGGCGGCTGATCCTTTTAGCCCAGCGGCCGCACCAGCACGATCCTGTAGAACATTTCGCTCTGCTGAGGCGCAATTTCCTTCAGGGCGGCGATGATGGCTTCATCCGTCACCTTTTCCAGGTTCATGCGGGCTCCGGCGGTGGCATAGGGCATGGCGCCTTCTCCGGCGGGCACGGGAGCGTACATGGCCATCAGCGCGCTGCCGTTTTCAATGTTGGCAGTGGTCTGGTTGGGGGCTAAGCCAAGCTGGAGGTAATATTGATCGTCCAGCTTCACGCAGCTGTAAATGTAAAAGCCGATGTTGGGGGTGCCGTCGGCGTTCACGGAAGCGATGGCATAGAAACCGTTGTACGCGTTGATGGAGTTCATCAGATCGTCCCCGGTCAATCCGGAAGCGCCGTAGAAATCCGCCACGGACGCGGAGGTAAGAGCGTCGGTTTCTTCTGCTATGACAGGCAGAGCGAGCAGACACAGCGCCATGATGAGTGCAAGCAGTTTTTTCATGTGGATGAATCTCCTTTCTATTTTGGAGCGGATCGGGTTTCCCGATTCCGTTCGTTTTTTATTTTCAGCGCTTTTCGCGCGGAAAACCGTTTCTCATTCTTTTCAGGATAGCAGCTTATTCACCGCGGGCTTCACCAGGGAAAACCCATGATCGCTGCGGGCGGCGAGGAGCAATATTTCAGCAACGACCATGGACAGGCAAGGATCAAACAGCAGATCAAACCGTTCCAGCAGCGCCCGGACAGGCAATTCGATCTGATTGATCACCTGATGATGGTAGCTGGTCAGCTTGCCCCGGGTGATCCCCGATCCGCCGTAATGATCCCAGAAAAGGGAATGCTGAATGGTAAATATCCGCAGCGCGGCGCAGATTCCCTGCAGGCCCTCCATGGCCGTCTGCGCCGTTTCAATATGGATATCCATCTGCTGAATGCAACGATCCCAATCCTCCTGGATCACCGCGGCGATGAGCAACTGCTTGGAGGGGAAATAATTATATACCGTGCCCGCCGCTGTGCCGCAGTCCGCTGCGATTTGACGAATGGTCATTTTTCCCGATTCGCCGTCAAAAATCCGTCTCCGCGCAGCCGCAATGAATTTTTCCTGCAGTTCGGGGATCAGCTTGGGCATGGCCTTTATCCACTTCGCTTTCTCGGTGCAGATAGATAATGAACTTGTTCATTTCGCTGCTTACTTTATCATAAGCGCGCTTTGGTGTCAAGGAAAAAGTTAGTTTAATATTACTAATATGGCATTGATCTGCATAATAAACACGCTTTCGGTGCATGCTGAACATAAACAAAATTGCAAGGAGGGGGATTCCTGATGCCCAAACCCGCAACCGAACGCCGCTTATGGGACGCCTTTGCCGCCGAGTGCGCGGCGTATATGAAGTACACGTTTTATGCCCAGGCCGCCCGCCAGGAAGGGCTTCAGCAGATTGCTGCCGTTTTTGAGCAGACGGCGGAGAATGAAAAAGCCCACGCCCGGCTGTGGCTGCTGGCCCTGGGCGCGTTCCCGGACGGTACCTGCCCGGGAGATACACTGAAAAACCTGCGTTCCGCCGCGGAAGGGGAGAGGAGCGAGTGGACTGAACAATACAAGGAATGCGCCGCCGACGCCCGAAAAGAAGGGGAAGCCCGATTGATCGGGCAGTTTGAAGGCGTGGCGGCGGTGGAGGCTTCCCATGAACAGCGCTTCCGCACCTTGATCGGTTTGCTGGAAAGCAATCAGCTTTTTTCCAGCCGGGAGAAACCCGGCATGCTGTGGCGCTGCTGCTTCTGCGGCCATCGGCATACGGGCCCTCAAGCCCCGGAAGCCTGCCCCGTGTGCGGTTATCCTAAGGGATACTTTGAAAGAAGCCTGGAAGCGAGCCAGAATTGAAAAGATATGATATTGTGTATCTGTTCAGTCGATCAGGGTTTTAAGAACACTTTCAGCAACGAAGGAGAGAACAGAGTACAGAGTGCAGAGTACAGATTTATATAGTCTGGACAATGAACCGCGTTCCTTTGAGATCACTATATCATCTGTACTCTGAACTCTGAATTCTGTACTCTCTTGCAGCTTTAGAGCGTTCTTGAAGTATGCGACTGAACAGTTACGATATTGTTAACAGTATTGTTCTCAAGGACAAAATACAAGCTAAAGCCCAACAAGGGGAACGTTGAGGCCTGCGCGGCCTCAAACTCTGCGCCAGGGCGCTGACCGCCCTGGACCCACTCTTCGCGAAGATAGTTGGTAGGTATAGCCCAAGAAGTTCCGCGTGCTGCGCTTGGGATGAAATATAGCAAGCTTTCGGGCACAATGAAAATAGAGAAAATCAGGCCAGGGAAAGGCCAACTATAAAAGCTTGGTCAATTCCAGGCAGCCAAAGGCTGCCTGGAATAAACAACGTTCGATAAGGCGGCTTTTCCCTGGCCTGATTTTCTCTATTTTCACCGGATGCAAAGCATCCGGCTTGGCGGCTTTCAGCCGCCGTGCCC
>JAUNMW010000152.1 GCA_030537395.1 Clostridia bacterium
GCCGCCTCCCGCTACGCATACTTTTTTATCCGCATAAAAATCCCCGTCACACACGGCGCAGAAGGATACGCCCTCGCCCACCAGTTCGTTTTCCCCCGGCAGGCCCAGCATGCGATGTTCCACGCCGGTGGCCAGCACCACAGTGCGACCCTGGAACGCGCTTCCTTCCTCGGTTTGCACCACTTTATATTCGCCCTTGTCCTCCAGGGAAATCACGTTTTCCAGTTCAATTTCCGCGCCCTGGGCCAAAATCTGCTCCAGCATGCGGTCGGCAAACTCATTGCCGCTCATTTGCAGGGTGCCGGGATAATTCTCCACCTTGGGGGAATGGGTGATCTGGCCGCCAAAGCCGTTTTTCTCGATCACCAGCGCCGTTTTTCCATTCCTGAGCGCATAAAGGGCCGCCGTCATGCCGGCAGGCCCTCCGCCTACGATGATCACATCGTACATGTTCGTCCGAATCCTCCGAAATTATTTAGAATTTTCTGGGGGAAACCGCTCTTTGAAGCTCAAAGAGCGGTTTCCCCCAGACCCCTTTCCGAGAAAAGCAAATAGGAAAGACTATTTAACGTCCTTTCCGATTTTTTGAAACAAATTCCCTAATAGTTTAACCGTGATTGCAGAAGGAAAAATTATTGCATATTCACCGCTTTATCGGTGATGTATGGTTTTCTTGGAAGGGGGGCTGGGGGGAACCATTCTTTGGCCTCCAAAGAATGGTTCCCCCCAGAAAAAAGTTTCCGTTTATTGCCGCTGCATCAGCCAGCCCTTGATGTCCGATACGCCGCGGTACTTTTCATATCCGCCGCCGCCCCCCAGCAGCACCAAGGTGGGGGCTTGCTTCACATCGTACTTGGCCACCAGATCCTTTTCCTCATTGGCGTTCAGCGCCTGATAGGAAATGCCGGCCCGATCCAGCAGCGCCATGGCCGCCTTGCAGTTGGGGCAGGTGGGGGTTTTGAACAGCAGCGCGTCCGCCACGATCTTTTCCGCGGTCACGGGGACTTCGGGCTTGGCTTCCGCTTTTACTTCCGGTTTTTCTGCCGCAGGCGCTTTCTGAAGGGGATTCATCATGGGCTCCAGGGGCGCGCAGCAAGGCCGTTCAGAGGCGGCCTCCAGCGCGGCGTCGGACAGGGTGGGCCGGGGGCCCTTGTGGGTCAAATTGGAATGGCCGATATTGTACACCTTGCGGTCCTTGAATTCCTGTTCCTTGCCCGCGTTCCAGTTCTGCACCGGACGGTAGTAGCCGGTGATGCGGCTGTATACTTCCGTTTTCTGGCCGCAGATGGGGCAGGTGTACTGTTCACCGGTGAGATATCCATGATCCTTGCACACGGAATAGGTGGGGCTCATGGTATAGTAAGGCAGCTTATAATTCTCCGCGATCTTGCGCACCAGGTTGGCCGCGGCCTTCCAGTCGGGCAGCTTTTCGCCCAGGAAGGCGTGGAACACGGTGCCGGAGGTGTACAGGGTCTGCAGATCGTCCTGAATGTCCAGGGCGGAGAACACATCCTCCGTGTAGCCTACAGGCAGATGGGAGGAATTGGTGTAGTAGGGGGTGCCGTTCATATTGGCGGTGATGATATCCGGGAATTCCTCTTTATCGTGCTTGGCAAAGCGATAGGTGGTGGATTCGGCAGGGGTTGCTTCCAGGTTGTACAGATCGCCGTACATTTCCTGATAGTCGCTCAGGCGTTCCCGCATATGGTTCAGCACGTCCTGGGTGAACTTCTGGGTTTCGGGATGGGTCAGATCCTTGCGCAGCCACTTGGCGTTCAGGCCCACTTCGTTCATGCCGATGAGGCCGATGGTGGAGAAGTGGTTGTTGAAATTGCCCAGATACCGCTTGGTGTAGGGGTACAATCCCCGATCCAGCAGCTTGGTGATGACGGTGCGTTTGGTTTTCAGGCTCCTGGCGGCGATGTCCATCAAATTGTCCAGCCGCTTGTAGAAATCCTTTTCATCGGCGGCCAGGTAAGCGATGCGGGGCATATTGATGGTGACAACGCCGATGGAGCCGGTGGATTCACCGGAGCCGAAGAAGCCGCCGCTCTTTTTGCGCAGTTCCCGCAGGTCCAGCCGCAGACGGCAGCACATGGACCGAACGTCGCTGGGCTCCATATCGGAATTGATGTAATTGGAGAAATAGGGCGTGCCGTACTTGGCGGTCATTTCAAAGAGCAGCTTATTGTTTTCCGTTTCGCTCCAATCGAAATCCCGGGTGATGGAATAGGTGGGGATGGGGTACTGGAAGCCCCGGCCGTTGGCGTCGCCTTCGATCATGATTTCGATGAAGGCCTTGTTCACCATGTCCATTTCCTTCTGGCAGTCGCCGTAGGTGAAATCCATTTCCTTGCCGCCCACGATGGCCGGCAGGTTTTTCAGGTCATTGGGCACCACCCAGTCCAGCGTCACGTTGGAGAAGGGGGCCTGGGTGCCCCAGCGGCTGGGCGTGTTGACGCCGTAAATGAAGGATTGCACGCACTGCTTGACTTCCTTCTGGCTCAGGTTATCCACCTTCACGAAGGGGGCCAGATAGGTATCGAAGGAGGAAAATGCCTGGGCGCCGGCCCATTCGTTCTGCATGATGCCCAGGAAGTTCACCATCTGGTTGCACAGGGTGCTCAGATGGCTGGCGGGAGAGGAAGTGATTTTGCCGGGCACGCCGCCCAACCCTTCCTGGATCAGCTGCTTTAAGCTCCAGCCGGCGCAGTAGCCGGTGAGCATGCTCAGATCGTGCAGATGGATGGCCGCGCTGCGGTGAGCCTCGGCCACTTCATCGTCGTACACTTCGCTGAGCCAGTAGTTGGCCGTGATGGCGCCGGAATTGGACAAAATCAGGCCGCCCACGGAATAGGTGACGGTGGAGTTTTCCTTCACGCGCCAGTCGTTGATCTGCAAATAATTGTCTACCAGGTCTTTATAATTTACCAGGGCGGAATTGATATTGCGAACCTTTTCCCGCTGCTTGCGATACAGGATATAGGCCTTGGCCACGTCGGCGTAGCCGGATTCGGACAGCACCTTTTCCACGCTGTCCTGAATATCCTCCACGGTAATTTTTCCATCGTGGATCTTGCTTTCAAAATCGGAGGTCACGTGCAGCGCCAGCAGTTCGATCACGCTGTTATGATACTGCCTGCCGCTGGCGTCAAACGCCTTCGTAATGGCCGCCGTGATCTTACCGATGGCGAAATCCACCACTTTCCCGTCCCGTTTCACAACCTGGTACATAAAAAAATCCCCTTTCGCGGATAGGTATTATCTCGTCTTGATCGGGCCCTCATTCACGGGGCAACCGAACACGTATAACACTACCACACGCAAAAGGGATTGTCAATATATTGTGGTAAATTTAATAATTTCAATTTTGCGTTCCCATATATTGTGGGTGCGCAAGATGCGCAAAATAGACAAAACTAACCCCAAAAAGCCTTGTAAAATCAGGCTTTCGCGGCCTTAGTCCACGCCGCGAAGGGATGTTTGGGGCACATAGGCACGCACAATTTCGGCATAGGCGCGCATGGTGTCCGCGTCGGGCGCATGGAGCCCGCCGAAGGGCACGGAATCCCGGTCCGTAAACGCCTGAAGGAAGTAGCGCCGGCTCCCCGCGATCCAGGGGCCGATCCTTTCAAAGTCCTCCGCCGTATGCAGCTCCTTCACCACGGTGGTGCGGAATTCATAATCCGTTCTGCCTTCCATCAGCAGGCTCACGCTTTCCCGAATGGGGGCCAGATCAATTTCCTTCAGGCCCACGGTGCGGGCATAGCTTTCCGGGCTGTTTTTGATATCCATTGCCACATAATCCGCCAGGCTCTGCTCCAGAATAGCGCGCAGCAGCGCGGGATGGGCCCCGTTGGTATCCAGCTTCACCTGAAAGCCTAAATCATGAATTTTCTTCATCAGCTCCGGCAGCCCGGGATGCAGGCAGGGCTCTCCCCCGGTAATCGCCACGCCATCCAGCAAGCCGAATCGCTTTTTCAGGAAAGCAAGCAGTTCCTCCTCTTCCATCGCCGTCGGGGAGGTACTCAGCACCAATTCAAAATTGTGGCAGAAGGGGCACCGGAAATCGCACCCGCCCAGGAACACCGTACACGCCACGTGCCCCGGAAAATCCAGCAGCGTCATTTTTTGCAAACCAGATATTTTCATATATTTTCCCTTCTCAATATTGCAATTTAATAGCTTAACAGGCATGTTGCCAAAGATGATTTTCAAAGAATACAAGGGGTTACGCTGGGGCTATCCGCCACAGGCCCCGACCAGGGGATGATCCCCTGGACCCGCAATTGCGGAAGTTACTTGCTGCGTCGAGAATCCGTTGTTCCCGCTGTTTCTTGCAAGAGATAGAAACCTAACAAACGTACACTTCAGCCGATTTCGCCTATTTTCATTGTGCCCGAAAGCTTGCTATAATTTCGTCCCCAGTGCAGCACGCGGAGCTTCTTGGGTTATCCCTATCATGTATCTTCGCGAGGAATGGGTCCAGGGTGTTCAACACCCTGGTGGGGTCCTGGGTGAAACCCCGGCGTAACCCCTTGCTGGCTTTGAGATTCATACTTGAAAACATTCCTGTTAAACGTTCAGAACACAAAAAAGGAATCTTTTCCCCCATCATTCCGAAGCCAGGATGTGAAGATTGCGAAGCTCGCCGTCCGTGATGCCGTCCTGCACGGAATAAGCGTGCTTTTCCAAATCGCCGCAAACGGCCTGGGTGAGCCCCTGGCGCTGCAATTCATCGATCACATCGGCGGCCATGCCCTCCATCACGTCCAGCTTGTCCGAAGCCATATCCGGACTGTTGTCGGTGGTGAGCAGGTACTCCATCAGCTCCGCCAGCAGCGAAAGCCGGGGCAGGGTCCGCATGGCCCGGAAGCTCCATTTGTAGTAGGGCATATAGGCATTATTCAGCAGAAACACCGCCTGCATGCCGTGGCGCACGAATTCCGTCACCGCCAGCTGCGCGGCCCCCGTTTCCCCGTGCTTCACGCAGCGCATGTAATTGTATTGGCCGGACTGGGCCATCAAAAGCAGCTGAGCCGCCAGCTTCTTTTTCCGAATGTCCTCGGGATAACGGGACAGCCTCTCCCTGATGGCGGTCACTTCTCCCAGCCCGTCAAAGAAAATTTCCCCATTGACGGCTTCCGCCAGCGCGTAATCCGGGGTGGACAGCCACTGCGTCAAAGACAAACGGCCGTCGGCTGTGCCCGCCTTATCCGCAAAATACTCCGCCGTGCGCAGTACGCCCCGGCGGCTGCCGCCTACGGGCCCCATCAGATCCCGGCGGAAGCCCCGAAACTCCCGGGGCAGCTTATCATAAGCCCGCTCCAGCAAAAACGCGTCCCGGCGGCTGACCGTGTCCTCCCCCGGCAGGAACAGACAAAAGCCCGGTTCGAAATCATGGTCGGTGGAAATATCGTCGTCAAACCCGAAGCATTCCGATCCGCTTCCGGTGAGCCCGGCGCAAATATAGGGCAAAAGCGCCGGAAACTGCTCCCGCAGCATGGGAAGCCCATATGCTTCAAAGTAAGCTTTGGATAACTCAAGCCCCTTCATACAGCGCCTCCGCTCTTGCCCGCAGATCCTCCGCGGTCAAAAAATATCCGTAATAATCGAAGGTGGGGGCGCAATGCTCACACACATAGGCGTAATACCCGTTCCGGGGAATATCCGGCCGATCCAGCAGCGAAAGGCCCTGATCCAGCAGCGAATTGATCTTGCTCTCGGCCTGCTCCATCCCCAGCTTTCCCTCCACCGCATTGGCCATGTTCAGGCAGGTAACGGCCTGCTCCAGAGCCCCCCGGGGCACATTCTCCATGGTTTTCATGGCTTTTTCATACAAAGCCAGGGCTTCATCATATTGTCCCAGCGCCGCGCAGGCAAGCCCCATATTGTTGTACAGCCCGCCCAACAGCGCCGGATCGGTACCCGCGCGGCGCTCGTACACCTGCCTGGCTTTTTCAAACAGCGGCAAGGCCTCTTCATTCTCCCCGAAGGAATTGTATGCCGTGGCGATGTTCACCCATGTGGTGCCGGCACTGACGGAATTTTCATAGTCCAGCTCCCGCAAAAGGCGCAGGGCATCCTCCGCGCTCTCGTGCGCCTTGTCCCGCTCCCCCGTTTTTCGGTAGTGGCCCACCAGCTCGTTCCGGATCATCAATTGCCCCCGCAGATCGCGTCCCGCCTGGGCCTCCTGAAGCCAGTACAAAAGCACCCTTTCCACGCCGGCATAGTCCCTCCGGCTCATGCACTCATCCACTTTTTCCATGATCCGCTGCTGGGGCACCGGACGAATCCTCTCCCCCTGCTCCGCGGCCATCCATTCCTGATCGTACACGGCGTCAACCTCCGCAGTTTTGTCAAACCAGACGCTTCCTGATCATAGCGAAAACTAAACTGTTAGTCCATTATCAGCATGGGCTTTCGCAGTTCATTTATGATCAACATATTCCCGCATCGCCAGCATGGCCGCGCCCCAAGCGGCGGAAGCCCGCGGAGGAGCGACATGAAGCAGCGGCAGGGCGCTGCGGAGCCTTTCCTCCACCAATCGGCGAATAGGCGCGTACCGGGTCAGGATGCTTCCCATCAGGGCCAGTTCCCCATCCCGCATGCCCGTTTTCCGCCAGCCCGCTATCACCAATTCAGCCAAATCGACAGCGGCCGTTTGGGCGATCTCCAGGGCAGCTTCATCTTCCGCTTCCAGTGCGGGCAGCAGCAGCGGCGCCAGGGCCGCAATTTCCTTTTTCCCCGTCTGCGGGCCATAGAGCCAGGTGATCACGCCGGGCATATCCTGGACGTGCAGCGCATCAAAAACCATGTCTTTCAGGCAAGTATCCGGCCCCCGGCCATCCACGGCCCGCGCCGCCGCGGCCAGGATATCCCGCCCGATGGCGTACCCACTGCCCCCATCGTCGATCAAGTACCCGTAGCCGCCCACCCGGAAGCGGTTCTCCGCCGGGTCCCGGCCAAAGCAAATGGCCCCCGTGCCCGCGATCAGCACCGCGCCATGGCCCTGAACGGCTCCCTCCAGCGCAATTTCCTGGTCGCCCCGAATATGGAGACTGCCTTGATATCCAGCATTTCTGACCGCGCTTTCCATCAGGCGCACCGCATCCTGATTGCTGGCTCCCGCCATGCCGATCACCAGGCCTCCGCAGGCGGAAAGGCCCCCGGGCTGAGACGCCATAAAATCCACCGCGTCTCGCACGGATTGGCGCACCGTGGCCTGAGACGCCCCATTGATATTCAGCGGCCCAAAGCTGCGGCACGCGATCATCGCGCCTGCCTCATTCACCAAACAAACCTCTGTCTTGGTGCCGCCCCCATCCCAGCCGCAAAAATACTGATGATCCATATTCGTACTGCTCCTTTTTGACTGTTAACAGGCGTGTTTTCAAGGATGAATTTCAATGCTGGTAAAAGGTTACAGCGGGGCCTTGCCCCGCACCCCACCAGGGTGTTGAACACCCTGGACCCGCAATTACGGATGTTGCTTGGTGGGTTGAGAAAGCTTTGTTCCCGCTGTTGCTTGCAAAAGGTTGAAGCCAAACGAACGTACACTACTGTCGCTTTCGGGCACGGCGGCTGAAAGCCGCCAAGCCGGATGCTTTGCATCCGGTGAAAATAGGCGAAATCGGGCGGGGGAAAGGCCGCCTATTGTTGCCTGCTTGACT
>JAUNMW010000153.1:0-2325 GCA_030537395.1 Clostridia bacterium
GCCAAGTTCCTGGGCACCCCGCCCATCAACGTGTTCTCCGGCCATGTAAAGGGCGGTACCCTGTACATCGGCGGCGACGCTGTCATGGATATCCAGACTGTCGCGGATCAGGAAGTCATCGTGGGCATCCGTCCCGAAGGCTTCGTGCTGGACGAAAACGGCCCCCTCAAGTGCAAGCCCGTCAATGTGGAGGTCATGGGCCGCGATGTGAGCATCGTATCCACCCATGACGCCAGCATGAATCCTCTGGTGCGCTCCATCGTGAACGCCGACAACAAGATCGACATCACCACCGAATACGTGCGCTACGCCATCAAGCCCCACAAGATCTTCATTTTCAACAAAGAAACCGAAGAACGGATTTATTTTGAGGTGAAGTAAGTATGGTAGAAAGCAAACAACAATGGAAAGCCTGGATCTACCTGGCCCCCGCCATCGTGCTGCTGCTGATCTTCACCGTGTGGCCCATCATCAACACCGTGGCCATGGCTTTCATGGAGGATTACAGCGGCCTGGCCAATATCGGCGGGGAAGCCACGTTCCGCTTCGGCTTCGGCAATTTCACCAAGGTGGCCCAGAACGCTGAGTTCAAGCAGGCCCTGACCAATACCATTCTTTTGTGCCTGATCACCGTGCCTGTTTCCACCGTCCTGGCGCTGCTCATCGCCGTGGCGCTCAACGCCATCAAGCCCCTGCAGAAAGCGCTGCAGACCATCTTCTTCCTGCCCTACGTGACCAACTCCATCGCCATCGGCATGGTGTTCGCCGCCATGTTCAATGTGATCGGCTCCGTGGGCACCCGCCGTCCCCTGATCAGCAGCTACGGCATCGTGAACGACATCATCCGCTTTTTCGGCGGCAATTGGGTCAACTGGATCAACTCCGGCTCCGATTACTGGGCCAACATGTTCGTTTTGATCGTGTATATCGTCTGGAACGCCCTGCCCTTCAAGATTCTGATCCTGCTGGGCGGTCTGACCTCCATCAACAAGCAGTACTACGAAGCCGCCAAGGTGGACTCCACCCCCCGCTGGCGGGTGCTGACCAAGATCACGGTGCCCCTCCTGTCCCCCATGCTGGCCTATGTGGTCATCACCGGCTTCATCGGCGGGTTCAAGGAATACACCAGCATCGTGGGTATCTTCGGCGAATCCATGGGCCCCGTGCATGAAGCCCACCGGCTGAACACCATGGTGGGGCTCATCTACGATTCTCTGGCAAGCAACAATCAGGGCCGGGCCAGCGCCGCCGCGCTGATCCTGTTCGGCATCATTCTTGTGGTCACCCTGATCAACCTCTGGGTGAGCAAGAAGCGCGTGCATTACTGAGAAGGGAGGGTAAACGGATGTCACAGAATACCATGCAGGTGATGCATGCCCGGGATATGCAGAAAACCTCCGGACGGCAGAAGATCGTGCGTTTCCTGAGTCAGTTCGGCGTTTACCTGTTCCTGATCATCATGGCCGCCATCGTGCTGTTCCCCTTCTACTGGATGATCATTTCTTCTCTGAAATCTTTGGCGGAATACCGCCTGAGCCCTCCCACCTTCTGGCCGGCGCAGGTATTGATCTCCAACTATGCCGACGCCTTCACCACGGCCAGCCTGGGCGTACTGTTCAAGAACACCATGATCGTGGGCGTGGTGAGCACGCTGCTCTCCCTGGTCATCACCATCTTCACGGCCTTTGCCTTCGCCCGCCTGGAATTCAAGGGCAAGGAGCTGCTTTTCGCAGCCCTGCTGGCCACCATGATGATCCCGGGCGAGCTCTTCACCATCACCAATTTCGCCACCGTCACCAACCTGGGCTGGCGCAACACCTACACTGTGCTGATCGTGCCCTTCCTGGTAAGCGTGTTCTACATTTACCTGCTGCGGCAGAACTTCCTGCAGATCCCCAATGAGCTGTATCTGGCCGCCAAGGTGGACGGCACCAGCGATTTGAAGTATCTGTGGAAGGTGATGGTGCCCCTGTCCCTGCCCACGCTGATTTCCATCACCATCCTGAAAATGATGGGCGCCTGGAACAGCTACATCTGGCCCCGCCTGGTCGCCAACGACGAAGCACACCGGCTGATCACCAACGGTCTTCGCAACGCCTTCACCGACACCACCGGCGATGTGAATTATCCCGTGCAGATGGCCGCCGTGGCCCTGGTCAGCGCGCCGCTGTTCCTGGTGTTCGTGTTCCTGCGCAAGTACATCATGTCCGGCGTCAGCCGCAGCGGGATCAAGGGGTAAATGTTCTTCCGGGGGGGACAACACGTTGTTTGGCAAAGAAACTTTTTAAACCCCCCCCCCACACCCAAAAACCAACAAGAAAAAAT
>JAUNMW010000153.1:2335-7608 GCA_030537395.1 Clostridia bacterium
GAAACCTCTCTTTGGAGGCCAAAGAGAGGTTTCCCCCGGACCCCCTTCCGAGAAAGCCGAATAGGATAAGGGGAAAGCTTCTTAGCCTCTATGTATTGACCATTTTATCAATTATTCTTCAAAATATTGAAGGAAGGACAAAACCAACATGAAAAAAACGATTTCTGTGCTCGTACTGATCTGCGTTCTCCTTGTTTCCCTCACTGTATCCGCCTCCGCCCAAACGGTCGCGCCCGTCTTCCCCGAAGCCCTGCGCCAGCTGGTGGCGGGAAAAACTTTCATTGCATCTGCCAACGGCTTCGTCTGTAACGAGGAAATGGACCATGTGACCCTGTATTTCCAGATTTGCGAGCAGGAAAGCTATACAGCGGAAGAAGTGGAAGCGCTCCAGCCCGGCGATACCATCATTGTCGGCGGCGAAGAATTTAAAATCAAGGAAATCAAGCAGGACGAATTCGGCTATGAATTCGTGGGCGAACTGTACGCCATTTTTGTAACCAAGAACGAAAAGGGCCTGTACAACGCCGTCACCGACACGGAAAACCGCTTCTACAGAAACCTGTTCGCCATCGAAGTGCCCGCGCCCTCCGATATGGTTTTCCTGGATTGGAGCGATCCCGAAGCGGAAGCCCCCACAGAATTGACCCTGAAGGATTATGTGAACCGGTATATGAATGACGAAATCAATTCCACACCGGACAATACGGAAATCACCTTCGATGAAAACGGAAACCTGACTGCGGTCACCTATCGCTATTCTCCCTGGAACTGAACCGTTTTTCCCCGGTTATCTGGCCATCGTGCCTGTAACATACACATCTACACAATCCAAAGGAAGGAAGGAAAAACAAGATGAAAAAAATCGTCTCCATGCTCCTGCTTCTCGTGATGCTCTTCAGCGTATGCAGCTTTGCTTCCGCCGAAACCGCTCCCGCCTATGACGGCAGCGAAGTCACCATCACCTTCTACCACACCATGGGCAGCAACCTGACCGCTGTTCTGGACAACTACATTGCCGAATTCAACGCCCTGTACCCCAACATTCATGTGCAGTACACCGCCGTTGGCAGCTATGACGACGTGCGCGACCAAGTGTCCACCGAAATCACCGTTGGCACCCAGCCCAACATTGCCTACTGCTATCCGGATCATGTGGCTCTGTACAACTTGGCCAAGGCCGTGCAGACCCTGGACGCTTACATCGACAGCACCGCGGAAGTGACCCGTGCCGACGGCACCACCGAAATCCTGGGCCTGACCCCCGAACAGAAGGCCGACTTCATCGAAGGTTACTACAATGAAGGCCTCCAGTTCGGCGACGGCAAAATGTACACCATGCCTCTGAGCAAATCCACCGAAGTGCTCTATTACAACAAGACCTTCTTTGACGCCAACGGCATTTCCGTGCCCACCACCTGGGACGAATTGGAAGAAGTTTGCGCCAAGATCGTTGAAATCGATCCCATGAGCATCCCGCTGGGCTATGACAGCGAAGCCAACTGGTTCATCACCATGACCGAACAGCTGGGCACCCCCTACACCAGCGCCACCGAACCCCACTTCCTGTTCAACACCGAAGAAAACCGCAACTTCGTCAAGCAGTTCCGTGAATGGTATCAGGAAGGCTATCTGACCACTCAGAAGCTGTACGGCGCTTACACCTCCGGCCTGTTCACCTCCACCAGCGATATTAAGAGCTACATGTCCATCGGCTCCTCCGCCGGCGCCACCTATCAGCGCCCCGCCAAGGACGCGGACGGCAACTATCCCTTTGCAGTGGGCATCGCCACCATCCCCCAGGCCAATCCTGACAACCGCAAAGTCATTTCCCAGGGCCCCTCTCTGTGCATCTTCAAGAAGGCCAACGAGCAGGAAGTGATCGCTTCCTGGCTGTTCGTAAAATTCCTGACCACCAACGTGGAATTCCAGGCTGAATTCTCCATGGCTTCCGGCTATGTGCCCGTGATCAAGTCCGTGGCGCAGAACGAAGTGTACGCTGATTTCCTGGCCTCCGCTGACGGCGGCAATTTCGTGTCCGCCCTGAGCGCCAAGGTCTGCTTGGAGCAGCAGGACGCTTACTACACCTCCCCCGCCTTCAACGGCTCCTCCACCGCCCGTGACGAAGTGGCCGCGCTGCTGCCCGCCTGCCTGACCGTGCCGGATAGCGCTGATGTGGACGCCGAAATCGAAGCCCTGTTCCAGAAAGCCATCGACAGCTGCGAATACAGCCTGTAAGACGCTTGAAAGGAGAACGCCATGAAAACATTCCTTCGTTCCATGGCCCTCCTGGCCCTGACCGCGCTGCTCACGGTTTCCCTGTGCGCGCCCGCGCTGGCGGAAGAAACAGCATTTGTTGATTACGCCGGACAATTGGGCTTCCGCACGCAGTCCGAAACCGTGAAGCAGCAGGTCACCGTCAAATCCTTCGTAGACGGGGACACCACCCATTTCTATGCGCCGGAAACCATTGCCGAGGATGGGGTGCTCAAGGCCCGGTATCTGGCCTGCAACACCCCGGAATCCACCGGCAAAATTGAGGAATGGGGCAAAGCGGCGTCCCGCTTCACCCGGGAAAAGCTGGAGTCTGCCGAAGAAATCTGGGTAGAATCGGATAACGAAAATTGGAACCTGGATTCCACCTCCACCCGGTTTCTCGTTTGGGTATGGTACCGGCCCCAGGGGGAGCATACCTTCCGCAATCTGAACATCGAGCTTCTGCAGGAGGGACTGGCCATCGCCAATTCCTCCGCCCAGAACCGCTACGGCGACACCTGCATGGCCGCCATCGCCCAGGCCCGGGACAAAAAGCTGCATATCTATTCCGGCGAAAAGGACCCGGATTTCTTCTACGGCGACGCCATCGAGCTGACCATCAAGGAGCTGCGCCTCCATCCCGAGGAATACAACGGAAAGAAAGTGGCCTTCAACGGCGTGATCACCATGGACCACAGCAATTCCGTATTCATCGAGGACTACGACGAGGAAACGGGCCTGTACTTCGGCATCAGCGCCTATTACGGCTTCAACATGAGCGGCGCGGGGCTGGATATCCTGACCGTGGGCAATGAAGTGCGCATCGTGGGCACCATGCAGTATTACGAAGCGGGCCATGCCTGGCAGGTTGCGGGCATGACCTACCGCATGATGAAGCCCAAGGACCCCGGCAACATTCAGAAGCTCAGCGAGGGAAACAAGCCCCGCTGGAAGGAAATATCCGCCGAAGATCTGCAAAGCACCGTTATCCTGGAAACAGAGAGCGGAGCGCAGAATCAGTACGCCTTCCCCTACCTGGCTCAGTGCACCTCCGTATCCATGGCCGGCCTCAAGGTAACTCAAGCCGATCTTTCGGAAAACGGCGATCTGCTGTTCCTGCTGGGCGAATGCGATACGGGCGATGCCGTGTCCCTCATCATTCCCGGACATCTCTCTGCGGCAAATGAGCTGATGAACAAAACCATCGATATACGCGGTATCCTGCAAGGCAGCGAAAATGCCTGGTACATCCGCGTATACACTCAGGATGGGCTGACCATCCGCGACGAACAGTAAAAGGAGATTCAACACATGAAAAAAATCTTTGCCCTGCTGCTGGCCCTGTGCATGGTACTGAGCGTATGCAGCTTCGCCCTGGCCGATGAAACCCAGGCCCTGAAGGACGCCCGCAGCTACATTAACCTGATGTACAAGAACAAGCCCGCCTCCACCCCCAAGGATTATGAACTGGTTGGTTCCGTGCCCGGCGACGGCGAAACCTACATCGTGGAATGGACCACCGATTCCGAAACCATCACCGTGACCCGGGAAGAAAGCGGCATGGTGAAAATCGATGTGGACGAAAACAACACCAAGGAAGTGGCTTACAAGCTGACCGCTACCGTGAAGGACGCCGCGGGCAACGAATCCTCCATTTCCTTTGACCGCTTCGTTCCCGCCGCCATCAACCTGGACGTAATGACGGAAGAAGAAATCGTGGCGGTGGCCTACACCCTGGAAGACGGCGCAACCTTGCCCGCTCCCACCGCGCTGACCGGCACCATCGTTGCCATCCCCTCCGCTTACAGCGAACAGTATGACAACATCACCGTGAATATTCAGGTGGGCGATCTGGCCGATATGCCCATCCAGTGCTATCGCCTCGTCGGCGGCTCTTCCCTCCAGGAGGGCGACGAAATCACCGTCTTTGGCGCCATCAAGAACTACAAGGGCACCATCGAATTTGACAAGGGCTGCTATATCATCGATCCCGCCTACGCCCAGAGCGTCCGCACAGCCGCCTTTGCCTATACTCTGGAAGACGGCGCGGCCCTGAGCCATGAATCCACCATCACCGGCATCATCACCGCCATCCCCTCCGCTTACAGCGCCGATTACGGCAACATCACCGTGAATATCGACGTGCCCGGCCTGGACGGCTACACCGTGCAGTGCTACCGTCTGGCGGGCGGCGAAGACCTGGCCGAGGGCGATGAAATCACCGTTACCGGCACCATCAAGAACTACAAGGGCACCATCGAATTCGATAAGGGCTGCACCTATGTGAAAGGCGCTCCCGCTGCCGAAGCGGAACTGACCGCCGAAAACCTGGAAACCCTGCTGGGCTCTCTCACCGATGAAAGCGGCGAATTCGATCTGAACGGCCTGATGAGCATGATCCCCGCCGACGAGAACGGCGAAATCGACCTGAATGGTCTGTTCAACGGCCTGCTGGCTACCGATGAAAACGGCGAAAGCCAGCTGGGCACTATGCTCAACGGCCTGCTGGCCACCGACGAAAACGGCGAAAGCCAGCTTGACTCCATCCTCAACGGCCTGTTCGGCAGCGAAGAAAACGGCACGGAAGGCAGCTTGGATGGTCTGCTCAACAGCCTCTTCTCCTCCGAAGAAGGCGGCGACGCCAGCAGCTTCGGCGATCTGCTGAACGGTCTGTTCGGTGGCAACGAATAATTCCATTTCCCCGTCTACAGCGCGAGGGCCGCATTCCTGCGGCCCTCGTTTTTTGTTCCCTATGTTTTACTGCATTGTTCAGGTTCTATAATCATAGCAGTATTGTTCTAAAGGACAAAATTCAAGCTAAAGACCAACAGCGGGGGGAACGTTGAGGCCTGCGCGGCCTCAAACTCTGCGCCAGGGCGGTGACCGCCCTGGACCCACTACTCGCGAAATAACTTGACGGGCTATACCCATCAAATTCCGCGTGCTGCGCTGGAGACGAAATATAGCAAGCTTTCGGGCACAATGAAAATAGGTGAAATCGGGCGGGGGAAAAGCCGCCT
>JAUNMW010000154.1 GCA_030537395.1 Clostridia bacterium
GTCCAGGGGGCGAAGTCCCCTGGCGCAGGTCTGGGGGCGCGCAGCCCCCAGCGTACCCCTTAGTTGGCACTAACTCAGTAATTTAAAGGGCGCTTTATCTTACCAACTATTCAAATCTGGACTCTGTTCTCTTATTCCCGTTATCCCTGGGCTTCCTTCGCTTGCGCACGTTTTTGCGCCCGGGCTTTGGCGTCGGCCTTGGGATTGATCATGTGATCCAGATGGGCGGCCTTGCAATAGGGCTTCAGGGTGCAGTTTTCACAGTCTGGCTTCTGGCTGTGGCACACCCGGCGGCCGTGATAGATCATCCAATGGTGGGCCTGGCTCCAAAGCTCCCTGGGGATCAGGTCCATCAGCTGGCGCTCGGTTTCCTCCACCGTCAGGGCATCGGATAAGCCCAGACGATTTGCCACCCGGAACACATGGGTGTCCACCGGGATGGCGGGGACCCCGAAGGAAAAAGCCAGCACCACGTTGGCGGTTTTCCGGCCAACGCCGGGCAGCTGGGTCAGCTCCTCCAAGGTGGAGGGCACCGCGCCGTCGTACTTTTCCGCGATGATTTTGCAGGCGTTCACAATGTTCACAGCCTTGGACTTGAACCCGCAGGATTTCACATAAGGAAACAGGATTTCCGGCGTGGTCTGAGCCATGGCTTTTGCATCCGGGAAATCCCGGAACACGGCGGGGGTCACCTGGTTCACCCGGGCATCGGTGCACTGGGCGGCCAGAATGGTGGCCACCAGCGTTTCATAGGGATTGGTAAATTGCAGCTCCGGCCCGGCGTCGGGGTATAAAGCCCGCAGCTCGTCCAGAATCGCCTGCTGCTGTTCATTCATGGTTCGTATTTTCCTCCCAGCGAATATCCAAAGAGATGTGTTCGCCTGTTTTTTTGTCCGTCACGGCCACCGCCGTGCCCACACGTTCCAGCAGGGTGTCCTTGGCTGCCTTGGATTTGGAATAGCCCCGCAGCACGGTCAGCTGATCCCCCGCGCCTGCTTCCGCTTTTTCTTCGATCATATCCAGCTTGACGCGGTAAATCGCCAGTTCATAGGTCATTTCCTTGGCGCCCACCTTGGAGCGGGCGCTTTCGATGATGGTTACCAATTCTTCTTCCGAATATATATCAGTTTGCGAGGCGACCCAGGCGTTCATTTCGGTGTTGCGCGTCAGCCGCTCCTGGGCTGTATAGGACGCGCTGAAGGATTTGTGGTTATAATCGTATATGGCGTAGGCCGTCGTAGCCCCCACGCTGAAAAGGAACAGCACCGCCAGCAAAATGATATGGGATTTGGTCAGGGACAGACCCCCCACGCCGCTGTGGATATACCCCAGCTTCTGTACCGGCGGCACCACGGCCCGCAGGAACAGCATCAGAAGAACAGCTTCCACCGGGAAAAGCACGATATTTTTCGCAATCCGCACCGTATCAAACAGGGGATAGAGGGCGCTGCTGCCGATAAAAGCGTAGTACCCGCGCATAAGGGGGGTCTGCAGCAGGATATTCACGAAGAAATTCACGCAGAACCGGGCCAGGATCACCCGAAGCGGCGTGATTTCCGCCCGGTAGAAGAAAAGGGCGAAGATGACAGAGCCGGCGATTTCCGTCAGCATAAAGGGCGGATAATACACGCCCTGGGGAAACAGGATGCAGCCCAGCAAATCCGATATGGCCGCGGCGGGAATCGCCACCACCGGCCCGAATGCCGCCGCCCCGAAGGCGTTGACGAAAAATCCGGCATTGATGCGCAGGTCCGCCGCAATGGGAATGCCCACCGGCTTGAGGGCCACCCGCAGCGCGATCATGAGCGCGGCAAAGAGAAGCATTTTCAGGTCTTTGAATTCGGACGCCGCCTGGGCCCAATAGGCACGGGAAAAAGGCGTTTTGTACAGCGTCGCGCCCGAAAACTTCTTCGTGCTTTCAGACATGGGCAAGCCCCCTTTCTTACGCGCTATTGTAGCAACAAAGCGCGGAAAAAGCAAGCCGGAAAACGAAGAAAAAGCAGAAAACCAGGATTGCTTCTATCCGCCAATACAGCTTGCAATCCTCGTTTTCCGCTTTTCAAGCAGGATGAAAGCCCGCCTTATTCCACCGCCAAATATTCCTTCAGCCGGAGGGAGGCGGCGTACACCGCTTTTTTCTTTTCTCCCTGAGATACCAAAGCTTCCATGGCGTCCCGCATGGTGCCGCCTTTAATCATTTCGTCTAGCAGCCGGGCTTCCAGGGAAGCCTGCACCACCGGCTTTTCCTCCGGAAGCTTCACCCCGCGCAGATCGGCCACCACGCAGTATTCGCCCTTCTCGCTCTTTTCATTAGCCTCCAGGGCGGACAAAATATCTTCTGGCGTACCGCGAAGCGTCAGTTCGTGCAGCTTGGTCAAATCGCAGCTGACGGACAGGAGCGCCCCCGGCAGTGCGTCCCGGATGGCGGCCACCAGGTTTTTGATCCGGTGGGGGGACTCATGGAACACCGCGCCTTCGGATTTCCGGCCGATATCCAGCAGCTTTTCCTTAAGCTCCGTATTGCCCCGGGGCAGGAAGCCGTAAAAGGTGAAGGAGGAAAAATCAAACCCGCTGACGGACACCGCCGCCATGCAGGCAGTGGGCCCCGCCACGGCAATGACGGGGATGCCCTGCTCCGCCGCGGCCTTCACAATTTCCACCCCGGGATCGGAAATGGCGGGCGTGCCCGCGTCGGTGACCACCGCCACGTCCATATCCTCCTCCAGCATCCGTGCCACAATTTCCGGGGCACGGCTTTTTTCGTTGTGCTGGTGGCAGGAAATCAGGGGCGTATCAATGTTAAAATGGGTGGTCAGCTTCCGGGTCACCCGGGTGTCCTCCGCTGCGATGAGGGAAACGCTTTTCAGGGTTTCAATGGCGTGGGGGCTCATATCGGATAAATTGCCGATGGGTGTGGCGACGATGTACAGGGTGCTCATAATCAGCCTCTTTCTTGATTCTCAATGAAAGCTTCTTCGGTTGGAAAGAAAACACGAATACAAAAAGGATAGAGTTGAGAGTTAAGAGTTGAGATTTATATAGCCGATCATTTTGAACAAGCCGGACAAGCAATACAAGTAACTGTTCAGTCGTCAGGCTGGAAAGGACAACTTCAAGCGGTAACAGAGTACAGATGATATAGTGATCACAAAGCATCACGATCCATTGTCCAGACCATATCAATCTGTACTCTGAACTCTGTACTCTGTTCAATCCATATAAATCACAACTCTTAACACACAACTCTCAACTCCTTGATAAATTCAATACTTCTCAAACACCCTCAGCGTGGCGCTGTGGGCGCGGGAATTATCGTCCAATTCTTCTTTTCCTGCCTTGATAGCCCCGCCGATGGCGCGGCCCAGGGGCTTTTTGCCGCACACGCAGATGGGGGCCTTGGGCGGGCAGGTGCAGGGATTCTGCATTTTGCGGAAAGCCAGCTTCACGATCCGGTCCTCGATGGAATGGAAGGTGATCACCGCCAGCCGCCCGCCAGGAAGAAGCATATCCACCCAATCGTTCAGCGCCTTTTCCAGGGGGGCCAGCTCATCGTTCACCACAATGCGCACGGCCTGGAAGGTGCGGCGAGCCGGGTGCCCCTCGTCCTTGCGCCGCACGGCCTTGGGAATGGCGGCGTCCACCACGGCCACCAGATCCTTCGTGGTCTCCAGCGGTTTTTCCTTCCGCTTTTCCATCAGGATCTGCGCGATGCGGGCGGCCCATTTTTCATCGCCATAATCCCGCAGGGCCTGGCAGAAATCCCATTCGGACACGGTGTTCACATAGTCCGCCGCGGTCATGCCCCGGGAAGTGTCCATGCGCATATCCAGCGGCGCATCCTCATGATAGGAAAAGCCCCGGTCCGGGGTGTCCAGCTGGTAAGAAGACACGCCCAGGTCCAGCAGGCCCCCATTCAATTGAACCCCCGGCAGCAATTCCTTGATATCGTGAAAATTGCCGTGCACGGCATGAAAGCCGGGGAATCCCCCCAGCCGCTCCGACGCGGCGGCAATGGCCGCCTCATCCCGGTCGATGCCGTACAGCGTGCCTGTTTCCCCGATGCGCTTCAGTATTTCTCCGCTGTGGCCCCCGCCGCCCAAGGTACCGTCGGCGAAGGTTTCCCCCGGCTGCGGGTCCAGATACTCCAACACCTCGTTCAGCAGCACGGGAATGTGATGAAAAGCCATAAGCACTCCTTTATCAAACCATTCTTGAGCTGAAGCAAATGGGGATTATTTCCCCGTCTTTTGCCTGATCGCTTCCATGTCTCTGTACATGCCCCGGGACAATTCCATCCGCAGGGCGTCAAAATCGGGATTGCAGTCCCGGCTGGCCTCCAGTTCCCCCTGCACGTCATAGGGCACTTGAACGAAGCTGACCGCGAACCCCGCCCGCTCCCTGGAATCCAGCTTTCCTTCGATGAGGGTATAGTTTACGCAGGTAGTGTTCAAAAGGGCCCCGTCCATTTCCTCATCCCGGATCACGTCCAGATTGTTCCCCACGCTGCCCGCGCAGATCAGGGTGCGGTTGAACATTTTTGTCATCATCGGCGTGTGAATATGACCGTAAACCACCACGTCCGCCGTTTCCTGGGACGCCGTCAGCTTTCCGCCCAGGAACATTCTTTTCCTCTCCTCCAGGGTCGCGTTCGGCATGGTATGGATGTAATCGTATACCGTATCGGGTCCCGCGTGGAAAATCCGGACCAGCCTGCCGCTGACGAACAATTCATAGCAGGACGGCAGGCTTAAAAGATACCGCTGGTTTTCGGGGGATATTTCCGCCCGCCGGGCCAAAATGCGCGCTCTTTCCTGGAGCGTTATGGGCCGGGGCTGCTGATCGTTCATGAAATAATCCTCGCAGTTGCCCCGCAGCACGATATCGCACGTTTCCCGGACCATGGAAACGCACGCATCTCCAAAGGAGCCCTTGGCGATGATGTCGCCCAGGCACACCACCCGGTCGCAGCGCCTTTCCTCAATGTCGGAAAGCGCGGCCTTCAGCGCCTCCCGATTCCCATGAATATCGCCGATGATCGCCAGTTTTCCCATGGATGCGGGTCCCCTCCTGTGTTCCATGCTGCAAAGCCATAGCCTCTTTTGCAATCAAAGCTTCTGATAATCAAACATGCTTACCACCGCGTCCGAAATATCCATAATATCAAAATAATGAGAGGCGGACAGCTTGGAAACCTGCCGGACGGCCAAATCGATATATTTTACCTGTTCGCACAGCACCACCCCTTCAATATCCGAATCCTTTAAGCGGATATGAAGCGGGCCTTCCGGCGCGTCCCGAAGAATGGGGCACACGATTGCTTTTCCCGAACGATTGAAAAAATCATTGCTGACCACGATCACCGGATACTTGATTCCGCTGATTTTCAGCAAATCGCCTTGTTCCGCACAATACATCTTACCAAACCTCGTTGCCCTTCGGTTCGCCCCAGTCCAGTTCTTCCGATAAATGCAATTCTCCGCCGTAAGCCTCGGCCCGCTCCTGCAGGGTGCGATGGACAAAAGCCCGGCTCAACACGATTTTTCCATCCACAATCTGCGCTGTCAGCGTATCATTGGGCCCGATGCCCGCGCTTTTCAAAAATTCCTTGGAAAAGCGGATTCCCTGGCTGTTTCCCCAATTTTTCAGCTGCACTTGCATACGGCTTGCCTCCTCACATGCGGTTTAAACATAGTATAAACAGAAAAAGTACTTTTGTCAATAAAAAGCAGGCCGACAAATGCTGTCAGCCCGCCTTGAGGCGCCGTAAAAACAGTTACAGCGTTTTGATCATTGTGTATTCGTTTAAGAACGTTCCGTCCCGCAGGCGGATAGCATTGGGCACCACGCCTGTAATACGGAAGCCCATTTTTTCATACAGATGCCTGGCCCGGGTATTTCCCTCCACAAATTCCAATTCGATCTGCTCCGCGTAAGGGTTCGCTTTGGCGATGCAGATCAATTCTTCAAACATGCGGGTGCCGATGCCCTGATTCCAGTAATCCTTCAGCAGTGCGATGGCGACGGAGGCCCGATGCCGGGTTTTCATGGTTTTGCGGAATGTGATTTCGCAGTTGCCAACGACCTTTCCATCCACCAGGCACATCAGCATGGCTTCATTGTCGGCTGCGTTTTTCTGGGCAAACAGTGCCTTTTCTCCTTCATGGGTGTATTTGCCGCATTCCTCGGGATATCGCAGAATAAATTCCGTTTCCCCGGCGGATTGAACCAGATAGGCCAGGGTGCCTTCAATATCTTCCTCCCGGGGACTGCGCAGCAGCGCTTCCCGGCCATCCTTCAATTGGAAATGAATATCCTTAATCAGCATAAGATTTCCTCGTTTATAGCAGGCTTAGGGGGAAGGAACGGAAGAAAGCTGTAAAGAAACTGGGGAAACCGCTCTTTCATCCGCGCGGTCATCCAGAAGGGTGGTTTCCCCAGGCAAGATCGGTTATCCCAGCTCGGCGATGCGCGCTTCCAGGGCGGTGAGCATTTCCTTATTCTTTTCCAGCTTTTCCTTTTCGGCGGCCACCAGGTTGGCGGGAGCCTTCGCCACGAAGCCGGGGTTGTTCAGCTTGCCTTCGGCCCGGGCGATTTCCTTGAGCAGGTTGTCCCGTTCCTTGTTCAGGCGCGCTTTTTCCTTCTCAAAGTCCACCAGTTCGCCCAGGGGAATGAAGTATTCGCCGGCGGCGCACACGGCACTGACGGTCTTATCGGTGATCTGGGCGTCCTTATCCAGCAGCGTCAAAGCGCTCACGCTGGCCAGACGGGCGAAGTACACCTCGGTGCCGTCAAAGGCGTTCTGCCAGCCTTCGGCGGGGCGCACCATCAGGTGGGCTTTGTGGGAGGGCTGCACGTTCATGCCGGCGCGCAGGTTGCGGATGGAGCGGATCATATCCATGATGCCCTCCATGCGGGCAGCCTCGGCGGGGAAATCATAGGCGTCCAGGGCCTGGGGCCAATCAGCCAGCATGCAGGAGGCGCTTTCTTCCCCGGGCAGGTTCTTGTACACTTCCTCGGTCAGGAAGGGCATGAAGGGATGCAGCAGACGCAGCAGGCCGGACAGCACCGTTTGCAGCACGGCGCGCACGGCGGCTTTCCGTTCGGGATCGTCGCCCAGCAGTCCGCCCTTGGCAAGCTCGATGTACCAATCGCAGAACTCGGACCAGGTGAAATCGTAAATCTTCTGGGCCGCCAGGCCGAATTCCGCCTCGTCCAGGTTCTTGCTGATCTGGCGCACGGCTTCATTGTATTTGCTCAGAATCCACTGATCGGGCAGGGTCAGTTCCTTGCCCTCCAGGGTTTCCTTGCCGTCCAGGTTCATGAGCACGAAGCGGGAGGCGTTCCACACCTTGTTGGCAAAGTTCCGGGCCATTTCCACCTTTTCCGTGGAATAGCGGGTGTCATTGCCGGGAGAAATGCCCATCACCAGGGAGAAGCGCAGAGCGTCCGCGCCGTACTGGTCGATGATTTCCAGGGGGTCCACGCCGTTGCCCAAGCTCTTGCTCATCTTCCGGCCTAAAGCGTCCCGCACAAGACCGTGAATGACCACGTTTTCAAAGGGCGTTTTGCCCATGTTC
>JAUNMW010000155.1 GCA_030537395.1 Clostridia bacterium
CCATTCTTTGGAGGCCAAAGAATGGTTTCCCCCAGACCCCTTTCCAAGAAAGCCATTCAAGGAATCATATCATTACCCTTGAACTTCAAATTCCTTCATCGCGTTCACCAGCAGCCTGACCCCTTCGATGGGCATGGCATTGTAAATGCTGGCGCGCATGCCGCCCACGCTGCGGTGGCCCTTCAGATTGACCAGGCCCTTGGAGGCGGCGAACTTGACGAACGCGGCATCCTTTTCCTTGTCGCCGGTTACGAAGGTGACGTTCATGATGGAACGGAATTCCCTCTGCGCGGTGGCGTTGAACAGACGGCTGTTGTCCAGGAAATCGTACAGCAGCGCGGCCTTTTCCTTATTCACCTTTTCAATGCCTTCCACGCCGCCCTGGGCTTGGAGCCATTCCATGCACAGCCCAGCCACATAGATCGCGAAGGTGTTGGGAGTGTTCAGCATGCTGCCGTTTTCGGTCTGAGTGGTCCAGTTGAGCACCTTGGGGCAGTTGGCGGCGGCATGGCCCAGCAGATCCTTGCGGACGATCAGCACGCACAGCCCGGCGGGGCCGATGTTTTTCTGAGCCCCAGCATACACAACGCCAAACTTGTTGATATCGTATACTTCGCCCAGGATGTTGCTGCTCATATCAGCTACCAGGGGCGCTTTGCTTTCCGGAAGCTTCGTATAATGGGTGCCGTAAATGGTGTTGTTGGTGGTGATATGCAGGTAATCCGCGTCATCATTCAGCTTGCCGTCCCAATCTGGAATGTATACATAATTATCATCCCGGGAGGAAGCCACCACGTTGACCTTCAAATACTTGGCCGCTTCGCCCGCAGCGCCGTGGGCGAAATTGCCGCTGTCGATGTAGTCTGCTTCACCCTTGACCCCCAGATTCAGGGGCACGGAGGCAAACTGCATGGTGGCGCCGCCGTGGAGGAACAGTACGGAATAGGTGTCTGGAATGTGCATGAGTGCGCGCAGCCGGGCTTCCGTATCATCGATAATGGCCTGATACATGGGGCTGCGATGGCTCATTTCCATCACGTTCATGCCGGTATCGCCGTAAACAGGCAGCGCTTCCTTTACCTTTTCCAGCACGGGCAGGGGCAGCATGGAGGGGCCGGGGGAAAAATTATATACGCGTTCCATTGAATAATCCACCTTTCATTTTCAATTGTTTGAGTTTCCGGGACGAAATTTGCCCGCCGGTCATTATTTGGCCGTGTGACTATATTACCATAGTCCTCCCCGTCTGGCAAGGTTCCCAAGCCCGAAGTACAAAGGAAATACATTTTCTTTCCTTGCCGTGATCCATCAAAAATGGGGTCCATTCTCCGCTTTTACGCGCCGATGCATCCCATTCCGTCTCCATGGATCATCCACAATATCTTGTACCTGTCGCTTCATGTCGAACGAAATGTAGACCGTTTCGACAGCATTCGCCAAAACTTCTCATTGCAATTGAGCGTTCGACGGCGTATGCTTTCTTAGGACAGCAAAATCCGATCTCATTCAACATCATCGAACACAAGGAGGGAAAAACATGAACCAGAAACCATCCATTGCTTTTTGTGAACGCATTCTGAGCATTCGCCGTGATCTTGCCGAGGCGTATGAACGGCATGATGAAAAGCTTCTTTTCTCCCTGAGCAAGCAGATGGATGCAATCCAGCTATGCTGCTGGGCCGGTTCCTCTTCCTTTCAAGCGCTACAAGCCCAGGAATGATATTTGCTGGATGCTGGCCTGCCGGGTTCTTACGCACGCCCGTTCCCAATGAACGGTATCGTTCAGTTCCTTCAAATAAGGCAACGGGGTTTTGCCGCAGGTCAAAATCAATTCCTGCCTGGCGCGGGTAACGCCTACATAAAACAGCCTTCTTTCTTCCTGCTCATCCGCGTGTTCTTCCATCCTTTGCAAGGGCAGCTGACCTTCATCCAATCCCGCCAGAAACACCAAGGGGAACTCCAGCCCTTTAGCCGCGTGCAGGGTCATCAGGCGCACCGCTCCGGAGGGCTTTCCGCCGCTCAGGCGCTGAATATCCGCTTCCTCCCCGGTTTTCAGGGCAGAAAGAAACGCATCCATATCTTCAAAGAACACCGCGGTATTCAACAGCTGATCCACTTCTTTTCCCCGTATATTCGTTTCCGCAGCCAGCTTTTCCAGCAAATTCCGGGGCGGCTGACGATCCAGCAATGGCAGAAACGTTGCCGCGGCGGAAACGAACGGCTTCAGCGCGTCATACGGGGCCAGCGCCTCCCCAAAAGCTTCCCTTCCGGGTCCTCCCGCCGTCTTCGCGGCAGCTTCCGCCTGGATCATCAGGCCATTCGGAATATGCCAAAGGTTCTTCATGGCTTTGCGAAGGGAAATCACATCCGCGGGGTCCGACAGCGCCATGAAAAAGGCGATCAGCCCCTGCACTTTTTCTTTCCCCAGATAATCGCCGCGTCCCGACACAGCGCAGGGGATGCTGTCGTGCCGCAGGCATTTTTCCATTTCCTCCAGCTGCCTGTGGGTGCGGCAAAGCACGGCGATTTCGGAAAAGGCGTATCGGGCCCGCTCCCCCTGCCGGGCTTCCAGCATATCCACGCCTCCCGTGAGCAGCGCGATTTCCTTGGCGATCCAGATATACTGCGCCCATTCATCCTCCGCCTGAACTGCTCTTACCGGCACGCCGGAAGGCAGAACGGGAATAAGCTGGCGGGCTTCTCCGGGATTTCTCGCAATGGCCTTCATGGCACACCGGACGATTTCGGGTGTGGAACGGTAGTTCTGCTTGAGGCGAATCCATCGGGCGTCCGGCCAGTCTTTCAGAAAATCAGCAAAGCAATTGGCGTTCGCCCCCCGGAAGCCGTAAATGGATTGATCGGGATCGCCGATCACAAACACGGTCCCCGTCCCCCAATGCCTGACCAGGGAGCGCTGAACCGCGTTGATATCCTGATATTCATCCACCAGCAGATGCCGGAACCTTGCTTCCTTCTCTGCCGGCAGCGTCAGTGCCTCCAGCAGCACGTCGTCCAGATCCCGCACTCCCAGCGTCTTCAGCGTCTCTGTATACTGTTCCGCCAGTCCGGCGGGTAGGCCCGGCGCGTCCAACCCGTTTTTCCTGGCGGAAACCAGGTTCATGGCCTGGACAGGAGAAAGATTTTCTCCCCGCTCCCGCAGCAGGCTTTCCATGGTTTCCTGGGCCGTTTCCCGGGAAATCAGCGGCTTTTTATCCAGCAATTCCAAACAGATGCTGTGGAAGGTGCCCACGGTCAGGCCCCGCAGCTTCTTCTTTCCCAATCTCTTTTCCAGCCGTTCCATCATCTCTCGGGCGGCCTGTCGGGTAAAGGTGACGGCGGTGATTTCCCGGGGCGGCACGCCTTTTTCCTCGATCAGGTAAGCGATCCTGCTCACCAGCGTGCCTGTTTTGCCGCTGCCGGGTCCCGCAATCACCGCAACGGCCCTTTCAGAAGCGGTAATTGCCATTTGCTGCTCAGGATTAGGCGCAAACTCCGTTGCCTGCGGCGCGGACGCAGGATCCGGGGCATGCTCCTTTCGGATGGTCTGCGCCTTTTTCTTTGCAGGCGCAGATGCTCCGGGAAGCAAGGATACCTGGCCCTGCAGCGTTTCTTTCTCTCCGGCCTGAAACACCCGGATCACGCCGTATTCCCCATCGTAGCCGCCCTGCCGGATCACCTTGCCCGCCCGCAGCCGCCGCACAGCTTCCCCCAGCAGGAAGCCGCCCGCCGTTTCAATGTCTTCTGGAGTTTTCTCCCGCAGGATCGTAAACTCCGGCCCCAGCTTCCCCAGCAGATCCAAATAAGCCGCCTGCACTTTTTTACTGGCAGCCGACGCGCCCAGCGCTTCCCCCATCAGCTCCGGCAGGGGGATCAGGCTTTCAAAGGGCTTTTCCATCGGTACGGGTTCCCTCCGGTCCGCCAAGGCTTCCACCCGGTTCAGCACGCCGATGGTCACCTTTTTCCCGCATACGGGGCATACGCCCCCCATAGCCGCGGTTTCCTCCGGCTCCAGGCAGCAATGGCAGTTCCTGTGGCCGTCCAGATGGTATTTTCCTTCTTCCGGGTAAAACTCAATGGTGCCTTCAAATCCCTCCCCCGTTTCCAGAGCATGCTTCAAGGCCGGATAGCGCATTTCACAGGACAGCATATTGGCCTCGCGTCCCAGCTTGGCGGGAGAATGGGCATCCGAATTGGATACCAGCAAATGGCCGTCCAGTGCGGACAGCCTGCGATTCATGGGCGGATCAGAGGAAAGCCCCGTTTCCAGGGCATGGATATAAGGCGATAAATCCCCGTAGCATTCCTCGATGGAATCAAAGCCGGAAAATGCGCCGAACAGGGAAAAATGCGGGGTCCAGATATGGGCGGGAATGTAAACGGCCTCCGGGCAGCTTTCCAGCACAATTTCCAGCAGATCCCGGCTGTCCAGCCCCAGGATGGGCCGACCATCGCTGTGCAGATTGCCGATGGCCTCCAGCCGGTGGGAAAGCCGCTCCGCCGCGTCCAGCCCCGGCAGAATGATCACATGATGCACCTTCCGGGTTTTCCCATCCCGTTTATAAATGGTGCTGATTTCGCCTGTAACCACGAAGCGCGGCTCCCCCGCGTCCCGGGCTGCGCAGGGCAGGCGGTATTCTTTTTTGAGCTGATAAATGCCGTCCCCATCCTCTTCAAGCATTTCTTTCAATTCTTCGCGCCACTTGGGGTGGGTAAAATCCCCGGTGCCCACCAGGCCGATCCCCTTGTTCCGGGCCCACATATCCAGATGCGGCGCGTCGCAGTCGCCGCTGGTGGCCCGGGAAAAGCGGGAATGAATATGAAGATCCGCGATCCACATAGGTCTTCCTCTTTTCGTTCGTATGATCATATCTGCTCACCCGATTAGGATTTAAAGAGCACTTTCAATCTGCAAGAGAGATCAGAGTACAGAATGCAGAGTTCAGATAATTTAGTGATCACAAAGGAAAGCGATCCATTGTATAGACGATATAAATCTGTGCTCTGTACTCTGCACTCTGTTCTCTCCTTCATTACTTAAGGCGTTCTTGAAATACATAACTGTTTGCTGCGTATGATCAAAAAAAGCGCCCTCTCCTGTTTCGGAAAGGGCAAAGGCAATTCCCGGATTACAGGGAATTGATGAGATCATACATTTTCTTGTTGAAGCGCTTCTTGGATGCCAGCGCCTTTTCAATGGGCATATGGAAGGTACGGCCGTTCTTCACGCCGATCACCTGGTTGCTCACGCCGCTGTGCAAAAGATGCACGGCCATGGCGCCCGCCTCGAAAGCGAAAATGCTGTCCCGAGCGGTGGGCTGAGCGCCGCGCTGGGTGTATCCCACCACGGTGTCGCGGGCTTCCACCATGCCGCACTTGCGCTTGAGCACGCTTGCAAACCGGTTCGCCGTCATAGGCTCGCCCTGAAACACTTCCTTGCCGTAGGGCTTCAAGAAGCTGTACACGTCAAAGGGTTTCATGGAAGCCCAGCAGCCCTCCGCCACCACCACGGTAGCGCGGGTGTTACCCATGGCGATCTGCCGGTTCAGTTGGGCGGCAACGCTGTCCACATTCCATTTCACTTCGGGCACCACCACAATTTCGCTGCCCGTGGCTTCCGCGGTATACAGGGCGATATCGCCGCAGTTGCGGCCCATCACTTCCACCACATGAGGCCGGTCATGGGAGCGGGAAGTGGCGCGGATGGCGCGAACGGCTTCCACGCAAACGTTCACGGCGGTATCAAAGCCCAGGGTCATTTCGGTGTAAGGCAGGTCGTTATCGATGGTGCCGGGGATGCCGATGCAGGGAATGCCCAGTTCGCACAGCCGCATAGCGCCTTGGAAGCTGCCGTCGCCGCCGATGACCACCAAGCCGCTCACATCCAGATCCCGCAGGGTCTTGGCGGCCTTTTCCCGCACAGCGGGGTCATGAAATTCTTTGCACCGGGCGGTACGCAGGTACGTGCCGGGCAAATCGGCAATATCCAGAACGGTATCCAGATCGAAACGGAAATAATCGTCGGCCGGATCGTCGCTGTAGCCAAGCAGGCCATTGTAGCCGCGCTGGATACCAATCAAAGGCATACCATAATAGGCCGCGTTTTTGGCAACCGCCATAACCGCCGCGTTCATGCCGGGGCTGTCGCCGCCGCTGGTCAATACTGCGATGTTGGACATAAAATACGCTCCTTTGCCCTGCCGTTACAGCAGAAGGTTATTTTCAATCAGAAGCTGCTGCGCTTCCACTGCTTCGGAACCCAGTACCATGATTTCATAATAGTTTTCCTCAGAGGAAACGGTGCGGTAAACCTGCTTGCTGCGCGCCAGAATGCCTTCCCTTTCCAGCAGAGAAAGAATCTCCTTGGCATGCTTTTCGCTGCGTGCCATATGGATCACTTTCCACTGTGCGCCCTGCGCCACGGTTCACCCCTCCCATCCGGATCGAAATACCACGATATTATATCATGATTAGCCGCAAGATGCCACATCTTTTCAAAAAAAACTTGGTTTTTAAGAAAAATAGCATATTCTGTATCCCTTTTTTCGGAGATTTTGAATAGGATATCCATTCTGATTCATTTTAAATAACCCCCGGCGCAAAAAAACACCGCTGTCCGGCTAGGCTCCGCAGCGCAGAATCAGGATCAAACCGGCGAAAACAAAATGTTTTCAAAGCGTTTCACGCGCTTTCCGCCGCGCTGCTTGCTTTGCTATCCAGGATTTTGGGTCCATGCGCGGGGAAACCCATACTTACAGTAGAAAACTTTATATTATTTTCGTATTCCCGGTATCTTCCCTGCGCCTTCCCTGCCTGTTATAATATCTGTGAAATAAGCCAAAGGAGGCCACGGTATGAAGCTATCGCTTTCCGAAAACATTCGCTTATTCCGAAAACAGCGAAAGCTGACGCAGGAAAAGCTGGCCGAAGCGCTGGGCGTGACAGTCGGCGCAGTTTATAAATGGGAATCGGGACAATCCCAGCCGGAGCTGAATCTGGTGGTTGAGATGGCCGATTTCTTTGATACGTCGGTGGACGTGCTGCTTGGCTACCGGATAAAGGATAACAGCCTGGATTCCACTTTGGCGCGGATCAATGCCTACTGCAAGACGCTGGATCCGGCAGCCCTGACAGAGGCGGAAAAAATGATAGCCAAATACCCGCACTCCTTCAAGGCTGTATATGGCTGCGCGTCCGTTTTCCTTGCCTTTGGCGCCAGCAATCATGACCCGATCCGGCTCAGCCGGGCGCTGGAGCTTCTCGAGCGCTCCAAAGTGCTGCTTGCTCAGAATGATGATCCCACGTTCAGCAAAGCCACGATCTGCGGAAGCATGGCCATCGTCTACTTTCTGATGGGAAAAAAGGAAAAAAGCATTGAACTGCTGAAGGAAAACAATGCGAACGGCATTTTTAACAGCCATATCGGCGCGCTGCTGTCCATCCATGCAAATGCGCCGGAAGAAGCCGCTTCCTATCTGTCCGAAGCGTTCACAGACGGAATTTCCACCCTGCTCAGCGTCATTCTGGGGTTCTTTTTCGTGTTTCG
>JAUNMW010000156.1 GCA_030537395.1 Clostridia bacterium
GGGGAAACCATTCTTTGGAGGCCAAAGAATGGTTTCCCCCAGCCCCCCTTCCAAGAAAGCCATAAGGGATATATTTCTTTCATCCTGGATCACAAAAATTCTCGCCAAAACATAATTTTTATGTTTTAATTCTCCATGTAAAAGCCTGAGAGGGTTGGTATTCTGCCAATGAAAAAGATTTTCATCCTTCTCATACTCATTCTTTCATGCTGTTTCTTGCTTCCTGTTCAGGCTGAAGAATACCGGGAATTGTCCGTGGGCATGAGCGGCAGCGACGTGCAGCGCCTGAAAAAAGCCATGTACTGGCTGGGCTATTTCAACACCCTGGACTTGGACGGCAATTACAGCCAAACCACCGCCAAGCGCGTGAAGCAATTGCAGAAAAACAACGGTCTGGAGGAAACGGGCGTAGCCGACGCGGCCCTGCAGGAGCTGGTGTTTTCCGGGAACGCGGTGAAAACGAAGAACGCGCCCAAGCCCTCCCCCACCCCGGGTCCGGCCCCCACCCCCCTGCCCACGGCCGACGTTTCCTCCCTGATGCCGCCTTTGACGGCGGAAGGCTTCCTGCCGGAGGATGCCGGCACGGACGAATATGTGTATACGGATGAGGACGCGGGCGTGTGGATCTATGTTTCGCCTCATCTTTCCGTGGTCATCAACCGGTATCAGGTGACGCTGAAAAAATACGATTCCATCCTTTGGTACGAAGCGCACATCCGCTGTACCCCGGAAGAACCGCTGCAAGCCTGGCTGACCGACGGCAAGGTGCCGGGCAGGGCCTATTCCAATCCCCTGAAGCTGGCCCGGAAAAACCGCGCGGTGATCGCTTTCGCGGACGATCATTACGGCGACCGCCGCTATAAGGGCCGCACCGTGGGCGTGATCGTGCGCAATGGGGAAATCTACAGCGAAAAAACCAACAAATCCGGCTCCACTGCCTTTCCCAATCTGGATGTGCTGGCGCTGATGAACGACGGCAGCATGAAAACCTTCCAAAGCGCCGAGCACACGGGCCAGGAGTACCTGGACATGGGCGCGGTGAGCACCTACGCCTTCGGCCCCATCCTGATCCAGAATGGCAAACTGGCGGACGATATGCTGCTGGAAGGCCGCTATGTGAACCGGGAGCCCCGCTGCGCCCTGGGCATGATCGAGCCTTATCACTATTTCCTGCTCATCGTCAAAGGCCGGTCCGATCAATCCAAGGGCGTCACCGTGCCCTGGCTGGCGCATGTGATGCTGGAGCGGGGCGTACAGGAGGCCCTGAACCTGGACGGCGGCGGCACCGCCTGCCTGATGTTCATGGGCCAGGTGCTGAACCGGAAATCGGCGGACGGTCTGCGGAACGTGACCAGCATTACCGGCGCGGGCCAATCCGACAGGGTGCCGGAAAAATAGTTTTCCTGTTATTCATTCGTGATTCCCGCCGTTATGGCGTGATCAATATCAAACGGAGGTACATGCTCTATGAAAAAAATCGTATCCCTGACCGCCGCTCTGGTACTTATCCTGTCCATGCTGCCCCTGAACGGCGCCTTCGCCGCCCAGGAAGTGGTGAACGTGTACAACTGGTACGACTACATGGACGAAACCGTGTTCGATATGTTTGAAGAAGAAACCGGCATCCACGTGAACAAAATGTACTTCACCACCAACGAGGACATGATGGTGCAGGTGCGCGTGAGCCCCGGGGCCTATGACCTGGTGTTCCCCTCCGATTACTGCGTGGAGCGCATGATCAGCGAAAACATGCTGGCCGAAATCAATTTTGACAATGTGCCCAACCTGGTCAACATCGACCCCAACCTGATCAATCCCGACTACGACCCCGAGAACAAGTATTCCGTTCCCTTCATGTGGGGCACCGTGGGCATCCTGTACAACACCAAATTGGTGGATGATCCCGTGGATTCCTGGAGCATCCTGTGGAACGACAAGTACGCCGACAGCATTTTCATGCTGGACTCCATCCGCGACACCATGGGCGTTACCCTGAAATACCTGGGCTATTCCATGAACACCCGGGACCTGGTGGAGCTGAAAGCCGCCACTGATAAGCTGATCGAGCAGAAGCCCATCGTGAAGGCCTATTACGTGGACGAAACCAAGGACAAGATGGTGGCCGGCGAAGCGGCTCTGGCCGTGGTGTATTCCGGCGACGCCCTGTATTCCATGGAACTGAACGAGGATCTGGACTACGCCGTGCCCATGGAGGGCAGCAACGTGTGGATCGACCCCATGGTGATCCCCGCCACCGCGAAAAACAAGGAAAACGCTGAAAAGCTGATCAACTTCCTCTGCCGCCCCGACATCGCCCAGATGAACTGCGAATACATCTGGTATTCTTCCCCCAATGCCGCGGCCATCGAGCTGATGGGCGAGGATTACACCGAGAACCCCACCATCAATCCTCCCCAGGACGTGATCGACCGCTGCGAATTCTTCCATGACATTCCCGATAACTTCCTCACGATCTACAACTCCTTCTGGAGTCAGGTGAAAAATGCGCGGTAATAAAAATCGCTGGATCGCAGCAGGGCTGATCGCCCTGCTGCTTTGCGCGTTCTGCCTGCCCGCCGCCGGCGAAGAATACCGGGAACTGAAGCTAGGCATGAACGGCGACGACATTCAAAAATTCAAGGTGGCCATGTACTGGCTGGGTTACTTCACCACCGATAACCTGGACGGCAATTTTACCCGCACCACCCAGGAGCGGGTAAAGCAATTGCAAAAAAACAACGGCCTGGAGCAGACCGGCATCGCCGACGCGGCCCTGCAGGAGCTGGTTTTTTCCGGCAATGCGGTAAAAACCAAATCCGCCCCCAAACCCTCCCCCGTGCCCACCCCGGCCCCCACGCCCCGGCCCCCGCTGGATCTGAGCGGCCTGCTGCCCGCCCGCACGGAAGAAGGCTTCCTGGCAAAGGGCGAGGAAGAATTCGTATACGTCGATCAGCAGGAGGGCATTTGGATTTACCTGACCCCCTCCCTGTCCATCGATCTGCGCCGGTACGAGGACACCAGCGACAGAAAAAACCCCGTGGTCTGGTTTGAGGCGGATATTCACGCCAGCCCCGAAAGCCCCATGACCGCCTATCTGACCCAGGGCAAAAAGTATCAAGGCAAAGCCTATACCACGCCCGTGAAGCTGGCCCGGGAAAACCATGTGGTGCTGGCCTTTGCCGACGATAATTTCGGCGACCGCTGGAACGCGGGCAACAAAACCGGCGTGATCGTGCGCAACGGGCAGATCATCGGCGAAAGAACCTTCGCCGACGGCAAGGGCAAATTTCCCAATTTAGAGGTGCTGGCCCTCTTTGACGACGGCAGCATGAAAACCTTCGCCAGCGACGCCCACACCGCCAAGGAATACATCGATATGGGCGCTGTGAGCACCTACGCCTTCGGCCCCATCCTGATCCAGGACGGCGAGCTGAGCGAATACATGAAGCGCAGCGAATACTATTCCTACCATGAGCCCCGCTGCGCCATCGGCATGATCGAGCCCTACCACTATTACCTGCTGGTGGTGAAAGGCCGCACCAGCGATTCCAACGGCGTTTACCTGACCTGGCTGGCCAACAACATGCTCCAGCACGGCGTTCAGGAGGGCATCAACCTGGACGGCGGCGGCACCACCGCCATCGTGTTCATGGGCCAGATTCTCAATTGGAGCTCCGTCAAGCAGCTTCGCCAAACCACCAGCATCACCGGTTTCGGCGTGTCCGATCAGGTGCCGGAAAAGTAGCTGCTGACCAGGATGCTTTCTTATCCTGCTCATCTTGATCCGCAGCACCCAAACCTTTGGGACAGCTTACCCAAAAGCTTCATTTTTTTCTTTACTTTCATACGGGTGTATGTTATACTTTTTTGTGGGTCATAATTTGCCCAGTGGGGCAATGTTTGACCAAAAACGAAAGAAGGAGGAAAGGTACAACGTGCTGGACGATATGAAGGTGTTAAGCCGCATCGCTCCGGACCTGATGGCCGATATTGGCCGGCGGGCGCAGGTGCTTTCCTCCATTGAAAGCATGCAGCCGGTGGGAAGGCGGGCCCTGGCGGCGCGGCTGAACCTGCCCGAGCGGGAAGTACGGGCGGCGGCGGCGGCGCTGAAAGAGCAGGGGCTCATTTCCATGGACGCGGCCGGCATGCAACTGACCCCCCAGGCCATCGAAGTGCTGTCCGGGGCCCATGATTTAAGCCGCGCCATGTTCGGCCTGACAAAGCTGGAGCAGGCCCTGTCCCGGCTTTTGAAGGTGCCCCATGTGGTGGTGGTGTCCGGCAATGCGGACGCCGATCCCCAGGTGCTCAAGGAAGTGGGCCGGGCCGCGGCACATCGGGTGCATAAGCTGATGCAGAGCGGCATGACTCTGGCCGTGACCGGGGGCCGCACCATGAGCGAAATGGCCCGGGGCATGCAGTCCGCCACGCCCATGAACGTGATGGTGGTTCCGGCCCGGGGCGGCATGGGCTCCTCCGTGGAAACCCAGGCCAACGCCGTGGCGGCGGAAATTGCCCGCCGGGTGGGGGGCCATCACCGGGCGATGCACCTGCCGGATTCCCTGGACGCGGCGGCCATGCAGGAAATGATGAAGCTGCCGGAGGTCAAGGAAACCCTGGAGCTTTTGCAGCGCACCGATCTGGTGGTGCACGGCATCGGCCGGGCGGACGTGATGGCCCAGCGGCGGCATCTGCCCGCGGAAGCCATCGACACCCTGAAAAAGCACCGGGCAGTGGGCGAAGCGTTCGGCGATTTCTTCGATTTTGAAGGAAAAACTGTGCTTCACGCCAGCACCGTGTCCCTGGGCATCGGCAAGGCGTACAAGGAAAGCAAAATGGTGGCTGTAGCCGCCGGGGAACGCAAAGCGGAAGCCATCATCGCCGCTTCCCGCCACGAACCCCACGATTCCCTGATCACCGACGAAGCCGCCGCGCAGAAGATCGTGAATCTGCTGGGCGGAACAGAGAGCAAATAATGCTAAAATAGTGTGGAGTTTGGAGAGTGGAGTGTGGAGTTTTATCAAGTGAATGATCCCGGATTCACTGCTTTCTCGAAATAAATAAAATCATTTATAACTCCACACTCCACTCTTCACACTCCAAACTAACCAACCTCGATACCACGGCCCAAAAGGGCTTTGGCATACAACACCCCCAACCTATCAAAAAAGGAAAGAAAAAAGGAGTGTATCAATCATGAGCCTGAACAAGAAAACCATCGAAGATGTAAACGTGCAGGGCAAAAAGGTACTTTGCCGCGTGGACTTCAACGTGCCCATGGACGGCGAACGCATCACCGACGAAAACCGCATCAACGGCGCGCTGCCCACCATCAAGTATCTGCTGAGCAACGGCGCGGCCCTGATCCTGTGCAGCCATATGGGCAAGCCCCACAATGTGTTCAACGACAAGATCAAGCTGAACAAGAAGGAAAAGGCCAAGATCGAAAAGCTGCCCGAAGCCGAGCAGGCCGAAGCCACCGCCGCCGCCCTGGAAAAGGCCAAGAAGGACGTGACCAAGCTGAGCCTGGCCCCCGTTGCCAAGCGCCTTTCCGAACTGCTGGGCCAGGAAGTCATCATGGCCAACGACGTGATCGGCCCCGACGCCCAGGCCAAGGCCGCCGCGCTGAAGCCTGGCCAGGTGATGGTGCTGCAGAACCTGCGCTTCCATGCTGAGGAAGAAAAGAATGATCCCGAATTCGCCAAGGCCCTGGCTTCCATGGCAGAACTGTTCGTGAACGACGCTTTCGGCACCGCTCACCGCGCCCATGCCTCCACCGAAGGCGTGACCCACTATCTGCCCGCCGTTTGCGGCTACCTGATCGAAAAAGAACTGCGCATCATGGGCAAGGCCCTGGAAAATGCCGATCGGCCCTTCGTGGCTGTGCTGGGCGGCGCCAAGATCGAAGACAAGCTGAACGTGATCAACAACCTGCTGGAAAAGGTGGACACCCTGATCATCGGCGGCGGCATGGCCTTCACCTTCCTCAAGGCCAAGGGCTATGAAATCGGCAAGAGCCTGCTGGATGAAAGCAAGATCGACTACTGCAAGGACATGATGAAGAAGGCCGAAGAAAAAGGCGTGAAGCTGCTTCTGCCCGTGGACACCGTCATCGTGAAGGAATTCCCCAACCCCATCGACGCCGAAATCGAAACCTGCGTGGTGGACGCTGACAAGATTCCCGCTGACATGCAGGGCTGCGACATCGGCCCCAAGACCGTGGAGCTCTTCGGTGCCGCCATCAAGGCTGCCAAGACCGTGGTTTGGAACGGCCCCATGGGCGTGTTTGAGAATCCCACCCTGGCCAAGGGCACCCTGGGCGTGGCGCAGGCCATGGCCGACAGCGACGCCGTGACCATCATCGGCGGCGGCGACAGCGCCGCGGCTGTGGAACAGATGGGCCTGGCTCCCAAGATGACCCACATCTCCACCGGCGGCGGCGCTTCCCTGGAATACCTGGAAGGCAAGACCCTGCCCGGCGTTGCTGCTCTCAACGATAAATAATAAGGTTTATTGCGGGAGGGCCTTTCTTTCAGGAGAAAGAAAGGCCCTCCCGCACCCTCCCAAAGAAAGCCTTTTATGTGGTAGTTGTTTCTTTTCTTCCTATTCATATTACTGCTCGTAGGAGGTATATGAATTTGGTTAAAATAATACTAACTTGCTTACTTATTGCTGCATTACTAATGCCTTTCTCTGTACTTGCAGAAACGGATTATAGTAGCCTATCAGAAGAAGAATTAATTACAATTCAAGAAGAAGTAACAAAAGAACTATTGAAACGAAATGATTTGCCTTTTGCATTTGTATCCAATGTATTTGGATTCCATATGCCAGTAAGCATATCTTCTTCAGACGATCCTCACATTTATTATTTGCCTGATTTTATTGGTAAAAATCTCGCATCAATAAATATTGTAAACACATCGATAGGAAATAATTTTTATTACTTTGGCCCAAGAGAGGACTACACCTCAAAAACAAATAATCGGAGTGGGTTATGGTTAGAAATTGTTTCGGTCGATGGAGAATATGTTGATGTCAGTGATAAAGAATTGCTTAAGCAATATACAGTTATTTGGCAATCTCCAGTTCCCAATACTGCCGTACAATATACATTTGAAATAGATATCATGAGCATCAATTTGGGTGAAAAAATAGAGAATTATGACAAGCCAACTTCGCAATCATTAGAAACACTAACACTATATGTAGTGAAAAATAAATAAAAAGGAGTGTTTAATCATGCGTACCCCCATCATTGCCGGTAACTGGAAAATGAATAAGACCCCCGCGGAAGCCAAGGCGCTGGTAAATGAACTGAAGCCCCTGGTCAAGGAAGCGAACGCCACCGTGGTGGTGTGTGTGCCCGCCGTGGACATTTACGCGGTGAAGGAAGCCATCAAGGGCAGCAACATCCATCTGGGCGCTCAGAACGTGCACTTCAAGGAATCCGGCGCATATACCGGCGAACTGTCCGCCGCCATGCTGAAGGAAGCGGGCGTTGAATACGTGATCATCGGCCACAGCGA
>JAUNMW010000157.1:0-6257 GCA_030537395.1 Clostridia bacterium
TGGCCACCTTCAACGACCCGCTGATGGACTGCCGTGCCTGCAAATCCCGCTTCCGGGCGGACAAGCTGATCGAGGACTGGGCCCAAGCCAACGGCCAGGAGATCCAGGCCGACGGATGGACCAACGAGCAGTACGAATCCTTCATCGCGGAAAAAGGCATCGTGTGCCCCACCTGCGGTAAAAAGGATTTTACCGGCATCCGCAAATTCAATTTGATGTTCAAAACCCATCAGGGCGTCACGGAAGATTCCTCCAATGAGATTTACCTGCGCCCCGAAACGGCCCAGGGCATTTTCGTGAATTTCAAAAACATCGTGCGCGCCACCCGGCGCAAGCTGCCCATGGGCGTGGCCCAGGTAGGCAAGGCTTTCCGCAACGAAATCACCCCCGGCAACTTCATTTTCCGCATCCGGGAATTTGAACAGATGGAGCTGGAATTCTTCTGCAAGCCCGGCACCGACCTGGAGTGGTTTGAATACTGGCGCGCCTTCTGCCGGGATTGGCTGCTGAAGCTGGGCATCAAGGAAGAAGCCCTGCGCCTGCGCGATCACAGCAAGGAAGAATTGGCCTTCTATTCCAAGGCCACCACCGACTTTGAATACCTGTTCCCCTTCGGCTGGGGCGAGCTGTGGGGTATCGCGGACCGCACGGATTACGATTTGACCCGGCACCAGGAAACCTCCGGCGAGGCCATGGATTATATTGACCCCGTCACCAACGAACGCTACGTGCCCTACGTGATCGAGCCCTCCCTGGGCGCGGACCGGGCGGCCCTGGCCTTCCTGTGCAACGCTTACGATGAAGAGGAGCTGGAGGGCGGCGACGTGCGCACCGTGCTGCATCTGCATCCGGCCCTGGCCCCCTTCAAGGCTGCCGTGCTGCCCCTGCAGAAGAACAAGCTGGGCGGTCTGGCCACCCAGATCCACGAAGAACTGACCAAATACTTCATGGTGGATTACGATGAAACCGGCTCCATCGGCAAGCGCTATCGCCGTCAGGACGAGGTGGGCACCCCCGTGTGCATCACCGTGGACTTTGAAACCGAGGAAACCGGCACCGTCACCGTCCGCGACCGGGATACCATGGAACAGAAGCGCATCCCCGTGGCGGAACTGAAGCAGTACATCGAGGATATGCAGCAGTTCTGATAAAACCGCGATAGAATGACGCGCAGCAATGGATCGGCGCAGGATCGGATAGGCATACCCGGCTTGCGCCGATTTTTGTTTTGCGTTTTTTTGACAGAATCGCTTGATTCTCGCCGCCGAAACGGGTAAGATAAAAGGCGGAGGATGGCAGTATGGAGCAGAAGCGGATTTTACTCACGGTGAGTTACGATGGCACGGCCTACGTGGGCTGGCAGTTTCAGAATAACGGCCCCAGCATTCAGGACGAGCTGGAAAAGGCGCTGCAAAAGGCGCTGGGTCAGTTTGTGCGGGTAACGGGGGCCAGCCGGACGGACGCGGGAGTGCATGCCCTGGGGCAGCGGGCGCATTTTGACGTGTGCTCCTCCATCCCGCCGGAAAAGTACCCGTTCGTGCTGAACCGGTACCTGCCGGAGGATATTCGCGTGACGGCGGCCAAACAGGTGCCGGATGATTTTCACGCCCGCTTTATGGCTGCGGGAAAGATATATACGTACCGCATTCACAACGCGGCCCATGCCAGCGCCATTTTCCGGCACTGCACAGCCCATGTGCCGGTGCGTCTGGACGAGGGGAACATGCGGGAATGCGCTCAGGCGCTGCTGGGGACCCATGATTTCGCGGCCTTTGCCGCCGCCGGGGGGCAGGCCAAAACCACTGTGCGCACCATCGACGATTTCTCTGTGGAACGCGCCGGGGATGAGATCACCCTGCGGGTACACGGCAACGGCTTTCTCTATAATATGGTGCGCATCATCGCGGGCACGCTCATCGACGTGGGCCACGGGAAACTGGATACGGGCTGCATCGCCCGGGCCATCGAAACCAAAAATCGGTTGGATCTGGGCGTGACGGCCCCGGCCTGCGGGCTGGAGCTGACGCAGGTGGAATACGATTTTGAACGGGAGGAATATCCCCATGATGGAAGATATTTTGCTTCAGCATTTTGAAAAGTATCCCCAAATGCAGGCGCAGGACGCGGTGAAGCTGATTTATCAGCAGGAATTCGGGCCGGAGCACATGATCAAGGATCCGGCGAAAGCATTGGCCATGATCCGACAGGAAATGAACGGCCTGGAGCCCCAGCCGGGGGAGCCCCTGTACGAAGCCATCGGCAATGGGCTGTGCCGCCTGAACCTGCGGCCCTGTGTGGAACGGGGCATCCCGGCGGAGGATATCGCCCGCCTGTTTACGGAAACGGCTTCCGGGGTGCAGGGAGATAAAAAGCAATTCCGTCAGGCCCTCCGGGCCCTGCAGCGGCTGGCGGAGGAGGATGAAACACCCTTCGATCCGGTGGAACTGGATATTTTTCTGGCGCATTATCCGGCTGCCTGCCCGGCCCTGCACCACTCCGAAGCGTACCGGGCCGCTTACGCTCCCGCGTATCGGATTGTGCTGCAAAAAAAGCTGAAGGATTATCTGGCTGCCAGGCGTCAGGGGGATAAGAAGTAGCAAAAGCATGATGAAGTCATTCCATTTTCGGAATGGCTTTTTTATTGCTGTCAGCCGAAAAATACCGGCTGCAGCCGATGGCCCGGCGTAGGAGAACAGATTTTTTCTATTGGATATGGACGCTTCGGCTTTTGAAAATACTTGATTTTTATATGTGCTTTATGGTATGCTGTGCATGAAAAACAGAGCGCTATAGAATCTTCGCACAAGGAGAGAATGGGATCGCATTCATAACGGATAGCAGGGTAGGATGATATGCGCCGAAACAAAGCGCATAAACATACCGCGAAACCAAATAAACTGTTTCCGGCGCTGCTGATGAACCCGGGAACCGGAAGGGTGAGAGAAACATGAAAATGGAATGGAAAAGCGAATTTGCGTCCCGTTTCCGCCGTCATGAGGACGAGCTGAAATGGCTGTACTGCGAACTGTACCATAACGATTTGCGGGCTTATAACAGCTTTGAGGATATGCTGTACCGCTTGTGGGAGGAGCGGCCTGAGAAACTGAAAAAAATCGATCGTACCCGGGAAGACTACGAGGAATGGTACAAAGGCCATGAGCTGGTGGGGATGCTTTTGTATGTGAACGCCTTTGCGGGGAATTTGCAGGGGGTCCGGGAAAAGCTGGATTACATCAGCGACTGCGGGGTGAATTACCTGCATTTGATGCCTTTGCTGGAAAGTCCCAAGGGCCGCAGCGACGGGGGCTACGCGGTCAGCGATTTCAGGAAAGTACAGCCCGAGCTGGGCACCATGGAGGATTTGGCGGCCCTGGCGGACGACTGCCATGAAAAAGGCATCGCCGTTTGTCTGGACTTTGTGATGAACCACACCAGCGAGGATCACGAATGGGCCCGCCGGGCAAGGGCGGGGGAGAAGGAATACCAGGACCGCTATTTCTTCTACGATGACTGGACCATCCCCAACGCCTTTGAGCAGACCGTTCCCCAGGTGTTTCCCACCACGGCTCCGGGCAACTTTACCTGGTGCGAGGAAGCGAAAAAGGTGGTCATGACCACCTTCTATCCCTACCAGTGGGATTTGAACTACGCCAATCCGGTGGTGTTCAACGATATGACGGACTGCATGCTGAACCTGTGCAACCACGGGATCGACGTGATCCGTCTGGACGCCACGCCCTATATCTGGAAAGCCCTGGGCACCACCTGCCGGAATCTGAAGCAGGTGCATACCCTGGTGCGCATGATGCGCATGGTGTGCGAAATCGTGTGTCCCGGCACGCTGCTGCTGGGCGAAGTGGTGATGGAGCCCAGCAAGGTGGTGCCCTACTTCGGCACGGTGGAAAAGCCGGAATGCCATATGCTGTATAATGTGACCACCATGGCTTCCATCTGGCACACCGTGGCCACAAGGGACGTGCGGCTGCTGGCCCATCAGCTTCGGCAGGTGTTTGCCCTGCCCCATGAATACGCCTTCCTGAATTATCTCCGCTGCCATGATGATATCGGTTGGGGCCTGGATTACCCCTTCCTGCAGCAGTACGGCCAGCAGGAAGTGCCCCATAAGAGATATTTGAACGATTATTTCACCGGCAAATGGCCCGGAAGCCCTTCCCGGGGCGAATTGTACAATGACGATCCGCGCCTTGGGGACGCCCGGCTCTGCGGCACCACGGCCAGCCTGTGCGGCATTGAAAGCGCCCGGGAAAAGGGCGATCAGGAAGCGCTGGAAAAAGCCCTTCGGCTGGATGAAATGCTGCATGCCTTCATGTTCACTTTATCCGGCGTGCCGGTTTTGTACAGCGGCGATGAAATCGCCCAGGAAAACGATAACGCTTATCACAATGATCCCCTGAAAAAGGAGGACAGCCGCTATCTGCACCGGGGGAATATGAATTGGGAGAAGGCGGCGCTGCGCAAGGACGGAAGCACGCCCGAGGGCCGCATCTTTGAATCGATCAAAAAAATGGAAGCGCTGCGCAGCCGGTACGTGGCCTTCGATACCAATGCGGATACCTGGCTGCTGGACACCGGCAGCGATCAGGTGCTGGGCATCGGGCGGTATTATCGGGGCGAACAGCTGCTGGCGCTGTTCAATTTCTCCGACAAAGAGCAAACTGCCTGGCTGCGGGATGAAAAGCAGTATATGGATTTGATCGACGGCGCCCACTCCGACGCCGGGACGGTCAAGGTGCCTGCGGGCGGGTTTCGCTGGCTGCTGCATCAATTCTGAGAACAGACGAAGAAAACAACGAACCGCGACGCTCGGTCAGCCTGCGGGCTGACTGGGCTTTTTTTATCGGCAATCAGAGGATCATGCGGGACAGGACAAGGAGATCAACAATCTTTTTTCTTTCCTTGCGAACCGTTTTCCGCTTTCATTCGTCTAACAGGTGAAAGGAGGTTGAGAGGATGCACAAGGACGCGTTGGCTGCCTGCGCCATGGAGCAGGAAAGAACGCTGTACCGGGTGGCGAAAACGCTGCTGCGTTCCGACGCGGACTGCGCGGACGTCGTGCAGGAAACGCTGCTCAAGGCGCTGAACGGGGCCCCGTTCATTCGCAATGAGCAGTACGTGAAAACCTGGCTGACCCGCATTCTGATCAATACCTGCAAGGACCTGATCCGGAAAAACGCCCGTACCCAAACGGTGGAATTAAGTGAATTCATTCCCGCCCCGGAAAATGGGGAGCAGCGGGATTTGTACGAAGCGCTGCAGGCATTGGATGATAAATTGCGCCTGCCCCTGGTGCTGCATTATTTGGAGGGGTTCACCGTGAAGGAAATTTCCCATATGCTGCGCGTGCCGGAGGGCACCGTGAAGCGCAGGATGTGGACGGCGCGAAAGGAACTGCGGGAGTTGCTTGCGGAGGAGGCTATCTAAATGGACGATCGTCGATTGAAGGAAACATTGGAAAAAGCGTTCCCCGACACCCCGGCGGCCTTTCATGACCGGCTGCTGGCGGCGGAAGCGGATTTGAAAAAGGAGAAAAAAACAATGAACGGAAAAATGGTTTTGCGCATGGCGCTGGTTTGTTTGCTGATGCTGTCTCTCGCTGGCGGGGCCCTGGCCGCCGTCCATCATTACGGCGTGTTCAATTTTCGTCCCAACTGGGAAAGCCACTATTTCACCCTGCCCGGCGCGGAGGATATGATCCATTATGACCTGGCGGAGGTGAAAACCGGGAAGCTTACCTGGAAAGTCAAGGAAGCGGCCTACGACGGGCGGGTGCTGCGGGTGCTGTATTCCGTGCAGGATACCGACATGGACGCGCCGCTGACGGGCGACGATCCCTTTGCCGCTTACTATAATATGTATCAAAAATACGGCGTGGACCTGGAAGCGGATGGCTGCGGCGAGCTGCTTGTGAACGACGTGCCCGTGAATATGGAAAGCATGGATGCCCGTTTCAGCGAAGAAAACGGAGAAATTGAATTCTGGTTCGACTGCCGCCTGGAGGGCTACCACGGCATCAAGCTGCTGCCCGAAGGGGAGATCGCCGTTTCCCTGCCCTTCCATTTTAAGACCGAGGAAGCCAAAGCCAGCGCGGAAGCGGACGCCCTTTCCTTCACTATGGACGTGGGCGACGCAGCCACCCGCTATGCCCTGGCCCTGCCCGCGCCCTATGATCTGGGCAACGGCGCAACGCTCACCTTTACCGATCTGCATTTTTCTCCCGTCACTGTGTTCATGGACGC
>JAUNMW010000157.1:6267-7335 GCA_030537395.1 Clostridia bacterium
GCGATCACCTTCTCCCCGGAGCGGAACATTCAGCCGCCGGAGGATGATTTGGACGCCGAACCCTGGATGACCTTCCTTGAATCCATTCCCGAATATGTATCGCTGTTCGATCTGCGGCTGGAGAACGCGGACGGGGAAATCCTGGGCGAGCCCCGTGACGGTTTTATCGGCCATAACGTGGACGAGACGGGCGTTTTCTCCCTCATCTTCCGGTACGAGAACACCCCCAGCGAAAAGTACACCGACGTGAATTACCTGTGCGCGGAGGAGTGGAAGGCGCCGGTGCCCATGAAGTATGCGGAGGCGGGCAAGTAAAGAAAAACGCTTGAAGCAGCGGAGGAGTGAACAGAGTACAGAGTGCAGAGAACAGATTATTTTGCTGAATGCTGTGGCGTATGCCGGTTTGTAGACTATTCAATCTCAACTTTTTACGCTGAATCGATATAAAGGACGGAAAATAACAAACGGTTTTGGCAGGAAAAACGGCGCTTGCTCCCGAATGAAAGGAGCAAGCGTTTTTTCGTCTCAGATGATAAAAAGGGGTGAGGGCTGTGTCCAACTACGGGATCGCGGCGCTGTGCTTTGGGATCATGACGGGGCTGTATTTATGCTATCAGGCGGAAAAGTTTCGGAAGAAGGGAAACAAAAAGCGGGAGCTGGCCTTGAAGGGCGGAACCACGCTGACGGCGGCGCTGCTGGCGGGGTACGGTTACGCCATGACGCCCACGCCCGCACTTTTGATGATCATGATTGGTCTTTTTGTGTGCGCGGTGGCGGACGTGGTGCTGGATCGGCATTTTCTGGCGGGCACTGTCGCCTTTGGGTTAGGGCACATCTGCTATTGCGCGGCGTATTTGCTTTCAGCTAAGCCGGGAATCGGGAGCCTGATCCTGTTTCTGGTGATGGCGGGAATCATGATGATCCTCTATCCCAAATTGAAAGAATTCTCCGCGCCAAACAGCGCCTTGCCGTACCTGGGCTACGCTTGGCTCATCAGTGCCATGCTGGCCCTGGCCCTGCCCCAAAAACCCATGCTGCTGGCAGGGGCGGCGCTGTTTGTGGCGTCGG
>JAUNMW010000158.1 GCA_030537395.1 Clostridia bacterium
CCTCATTGAATTCTGAATGACCGGCGCGCGCGGAAGCGCCCGCCGAGAAATCAAAATCAAGCTTTCGGAGCAATAAAACGTACCTATTATAGCACACTGCCGCATCATTGTCACCGTCTTTTGCGGAAAAACGATGAAAAAGCATTTGCGAAATAGGCGCTCATAAGGTACAATAAGAGAAAGATTCTGAAGGAAAATGAGGGAGCGTATGTTTGAAGCGATTGTAAAGGCCATTGCGGCTCATGAAACCATCATCATCCACCGCCACAGCAGCCCTGATGGGGACGCCCTGGGCAGCCAGGTGGGATTAAAGCATTTGATTCTGGAGAATTATCCGGGCAAAACGGTGTATACCGTGGGGGACCCCGCCGGGCGCTATGCTTTTATGGCGGACACCGTGATGGATACGGTGCCCGATGAAGCGTATGAAAACGCCCTGGCGATCATCCTGGATACTTCCGGGAAAACCCTGATCTGCGATGAAAGGTATCAGCTGGCTCCCGTGACCGCCCGGATTGATCATCATTTGTTCATTGAGCAGATCGCCCAATTGGAAGCGATCGACAGCACCTTTGAAAGCTGCTGCGGCCTGATTGCGGCCATGGCCCTGGAAAGCGGATGGAATATGCCGCAGCTCGCCGCCCAGTCCCTGTTTACCGGCATGGTAACGGATTCGGGCCGCTTCCGCTACGACGCCACCAACGCCCGTACTTTCCGATTGGCTTCCTATCTGATGGAGCAGCCCATCGATACCAACGAACTGTACCGCAATTTGTACGCCAGCGATCTGGAGCAGGTGCAGCTGCGGGCGCAGTTCATTCAGAAAATAAAGCTGACCGATCATGGCGTGGCATTTATTTATACCACCCGGGAAGAAATGGCGGCGCTGGGAGCCGATCTTTTTTCCATTTCCCGGGGCATGGTCAGCGTGATGAGCGATATCAGGGGCGTGGATATTTGGGTGAATTTTACGGAGGCGGAACAGGGCGTGCTGTGCGAGCTGCGCTCCAGCCGCTCTAACATCAATCCCGTGGCGGTGAAATACGGCGGCGGGGGCCACATGAAGGCCAGCGGAGCCACCCTGAAAACCAAAGAGGAAGCCATGCAGATGCTTGACGACCTGGACAAAATGGCGGAGGAAGAAAAATGAACGAAAAGATCAAGCGGGAAATCCTGAACAAAATCAAAGCCTGTCATCGCGTGATGCTGTTCCGCCATATCCGCATGGACGGGGATTGCGTGGGGGCCACCAAGGGCATGAAGGCGCTTTTGCAGGCCACCTTCCCGGAGAAGGAAATCCTGCTGGTGGATGATCAGCATTCCGATTTTCTGGCTTTTCTTGGCCCCGACGACGGCCCGGTGGCGGATGAAATCTACCGGGACGCTCTGGGCATCGTGCTGGATACCTCCGAGCGGGACCGGATATCCAATCCCAAATACAGCCTGTGCCGGGAGCTGATCAAGATCGATCATCACATTGAAACGGACCGGTACGGCGGCCTCAACTGGGTGGAGGAGGAGCGTTCTTCCGCCTGCGAAATGGTGGCGGATTTTTATGATACCCTGCGGGACGAACTGAAAATGACCGCGCAGGCGGCCACCTACATTTTCCTGGGCATGGTCACGGATTCAGGCCGCTTTCGGTTCAGCGGCGTCACAGGGGAGACCATGCGTCTGGCGGGCATTTTGCTCAATGAGGGCGTGGATACCGAAACCCTGTACGCCAACCTGTATTTGCAGGATTATGGGGCCCTGAAATTCAAGGCTTATGTATACGAAAAAATGCAGCGCACGGAAAACGGCGCAGCCTATATTTATGTGACCCGAGAGATGCAGCAGCACTTCCAGATGAACTTTGAAGCGGCCAGCAACGTGATTTCCTACCTGGAAAACATCAAGGGGTGCCTGTGCTGGCTGGCGTTCATAGAGAGCGAAAAGCCGGAGGACGGCATCCGGGTGCGCCTGCGCAGCCGGTTCATGACCATCAATCAGGTGGCGGAAAAGCATCACGGCGGGGGCCATGCCTGCGCCGCCGGGGCCACGGTGTACAGCGAAGAAGAAATGAACCAATTGATCGCGGAAGCGGACCAGGAAACCAAAGCTTATAAGGAAAGCCACAAGGGCTGGCTGTAATATGAAAGAAATCAGCATTTACGGGGCAAACCGCTTTGAAGCCTTTACCAAAACCCGATCCGGCAGCCGGGGAATTGTAGTTCGGGATGGGATGATTCTGCTTTCCCATGAATGGAAATCCGGCTGGTGGCTCGTTCCCGGCGGCGGGCTGGAGGAGGGGGAAAATCCCGAAAAGTGCTGTGTCCGGGAAATCGAGGAAGAAACGGGCGTGATTGCGCGGCCTGTCCGGCATTTTCTCACCCTGTACGAATACTATGAGGAATACCGCTACATTGATTATTATTTTGTGTGTGAAGCGGTGGGAAGGGGAGAAATGCGCCTGACGGAGGCGGAAAGAAAGCGAGGCGCGACGCCGGAATGGGTGCCGCTATCGGAAGCGCTTTCCATTTTTGCACGGCATCAGGAATACGCCGCTGAAAGCGAAGAAAAGCGGGGAGCCTATCTGCGGGAATATACGGCGCTGACGGAATATCAAAAAATGATTTTGACGGATACCGACAATTGAGACGCTGGGAAGCGGTTTTGAAGCAAAGATGGCTTTTCAGGTTTTTCCGGGTATGGTATGATGAATCTATCCCAAAGAAAGGGGGAGAGCAAAATGAAAGAAAATCTGCTGGCGCTCTGCGAAAGCTTTATCGCCAATCGGGATACGGTAAAGCGGGTGTACAAGCTGGAAAGCGATTATGTGTATCCCTGCTGTGCCAACATTTTTACGTCCCGGGGGCTGGAAGCGGAGGAAGAAAAGCTGCTGGAATGCAAGAGAATCATCAAAAGCCAGGCGGGCGTCTTTTCCAATTTCCGGGGCAGCATCGAAGCGCCCCTGGCTTCCTTCATGGCTTTGGAAAGCGATCCGGAGGGCAAAATGGCCCTGGCTCAGGAATATTATGGGCTGCTGAAGCAGTACTTCTGGGGCTCCGAGTACCTGACGCTGATAGCCGTGCTGCTTACTGATCTGGCGGACCGGCAGACCGTGGATGAAAAAATTGCCCGGGGCCGAGAAATTTATCAGCGCATGAAAAAAGAGCATCCCTTCCTCACTTCCTCGGAGGACAGCGTGTTCGCGGTGATGCTGGCCTTTTCGGAAAAGGATAACGACGCTCTGATCGAGGAAATGGAAGCCTGCTATCGGCTGCTGAAGGAAAAATTCATGTCCAGCAACAGCATGCAAACAGTATCCCACGTGCTGGCCATGGCGGAGGGCACGCCGGAGGATAAAACGGATCGGCTCATTCGCCTGTACGACGCCATCCGGAACGCGGGCGGGAAATACGGCAAGTATCATGAACTGGCCACCCTGGCCGCCCTGTCCCTGCAAGCGGGAGATTTGGATGAAACGACCCGGGATATGCTGGACGCGGACGAGTTCCTGTCTCAGCAAAAGGGCTACGGCGTCTTTGGAATGGATCGGCGAACCCGCATGATGCACGCCGCTATGATCGTTTCTGATTTGCTTGCGCCCAATGAACCAACCCAAGCCGCCGCCCTTACCGGCACGCTTTCCATGATCGCAGCCCAGGAAATGGCTATGGTCGCCATCATCGCCGCGTCCGCATCCGCTTCCGCCATGTCTGCAAGCAGCTCACACTGATCCACAAAGCATGCTTTGAAAGGAAAAGACACGACAAAGAGAGCATAAAATGTCGGGCAGCTAACGGATCAGTCTGATATACTGACCGTGCAGCAAACGAAAGGCGGGATGAAAATGCGAGGCTGGATAGAAGGGTTTCAGGCATCTATCGATTACATGGAACAGAACCTGACAGAAGATTTGGATATAGAACAAATCGCTGGCAAGGCGGCGCTGTCCCCCTTCTATTACCAGCGCATCTTTGGCGCCCTGTGCGGCATGACCGTGGGCGAATACATCCGGGGACGCAGGATGACGCTGGCGGCCCAGGAGCTTGCTGGGGCGGATACGAAGGTGATCGACGTGGCCATGAAATACGGCTATGATTCCCCGGACAGCTTTGCCAAGGCGTTCCAGCGGTTCCATGGCATTACGCCGTCCCAGGCACGGGAATCGGGCGCTTCGCTCCGTTCTTTGGCTCCGCTGCATATCAAAATCACATTGGAGGGTGGAAGCATGTTGGATTACCGTATCGTGGAAAAAGCGCCGTTTACCATTGTCGGAATCAAAAGACCGTTCAATTCGGATACCAGTTATCAGGAAATCCCCAAGTTCTGGGATGAATGGCTGGCGCAGGGTGAGAAGCGTCCCATCATGGGCACCTTTGGCCTGTGCTTGGATATGAAGGGAAAGGACTTTGACTACTGGATCGCCGATCTCTATTTCCCCTGGGAGGATATACCGGAAAAGTGCGATACAAGGGTGATCCCGGGCAGCCTTTGGGCACAATTCCCCTGCACCATGAAAACGCTGCAGGATACGAACACCAGGATTTGGTCGGAATGGCTGCCGGCGCTTCAAGGCTATGCTTTGGCGGGCGAGTATGACATTGAGGTTTATCTTCCCCCGGAAGAAGGCTCGCAGGATATGCGCGTGTACATCTGGATTCCGCTGAAAAAAGCATAAGCAAACAGTTACAGTTTTTTAATTCGTTTTTCTCGGAAGGGGCTGGGGGGAACCGCTCTTTGAGCTTCCAAGAGCGGTTCCCCCCAGCAATTATCCTTTCAATTACTCCGCCAGCGTTCCCATGGGGTCCCAGGGGTTCAGTTCAATGGGCTCCTGATTGGCAAGCTCTGCCAGATCGCCCAGGTATTCTTTTTCGATGGCGGCCTGGAACACATATTCATCGAACCAGGAATCGGAGCAGATGTAGTAGCCCTTATCGCCATGCTCGCCGCCCCAGCTGTTTTCAATGCGCCAGCGGGTGGGCTTGCCGTCCTCTAAGTTCACGCCGGTCAGCACCATAGCGTGGTTCATGGCGGCGAAGCCATAATCCAGGGCGTCTTCCTTGGAAAGGGTCAGATCCAGGCCGGTAAGAAGCTCTGGGTTAAAGCATTGATCGTCCCAGATGCCCGCGTCCCGATTGCCGAACTTGCCCACGTCGCTGCCGAACCAGACCACCTTGCCCGCCTGCATCTGACGGATGATGGCCGCTTTCAGCTCGTCCATGGTCAGGTTCAGGTGTTTCACCGGTTTGCCGCCTACCACGTTGCCCAGCATTTTGATGGTGAAGGTCTTATGGTAGGGCTTATCCTTCGTGGGCGCGTGAATGACGCTGACGGTGTCGTCCAGCAGGGAGCCCACATACTTTTCGCAGAAGGTCAGAGGCGTATAGCCCTTTTCGATGTGGTACTGCTTGTCCTTGTCCACATATTCAAAATCGAAGGTCTTGGGGGGTTCGGTGTAGCAGGAGCACAGGAAGCCGTAAACCTTGTCCAGCATATCGGCTTTTTCCAACTGGATCGCCTGCTCCGTCGCGCCGTTTGCGACCATCCTGCGCAGTCTGGCGGCGCAGGCTTTCAGGTTCCGGTTCAGCATATGGTTCATATTCCGGGTGTTGGCGGACTGGTAGGTTTCGTCATATACGTCCTTGGGCACGATGCCGTATTTGCGCACGATGTTGGCGAACATATCCCACTGGCCGCCGTCATGCACGCCGGTTTGCAGCACGAAGGATACCGTGCGGTCATCCGTGGGCAGGGAAGCGGTTTCCAGGATGCTTTCCAGGAAATAATTGGCCCGCTCGAATTTATCCCAGAAGGCCAGATAGCTCTGGGACAGCTCGAAGGAGGCCAGATTCAGCCGCTTGGCGATGCGCTCCCGCAGCACGTTGGCGGCGGCGAACAGCCAGCACCGGCCGCTCTTTTGCTGATTGGTCACCGGCAGAGTGGGAAGATCGATGGAGAACTTATGCCGCATGGCAAAGCTGGCCTTGGACACATAAGCGGCGTCGTTCACATCCTGCTTGGCCAGAGCCAGGGTGGCAATTTGCCGGGCCTGGGAGGATTGGTAGTTTTCGCTCCAAGCCTGAAGCTGTTCCGCGGTGATGGGGGTCTTTTGCATAATAAATCCATCCTTTCGCAATCCATATTGGAATTATCAAGAATACGATGATACGAACCGGAATTATTATACACTATTTGAATGAATGGAACAAGAAGAAATTTGGGAAAGGATTTGAAGATATAGAACGCTGCTGGTATAATAAGGAGGAGGGGGGTGAGGGTATGCTTCCATTTGGCGTTTGGCTTAGAAGAGCGGGAAAACGCGCGGCAAATTGGCTGTACCCGCGGGCGGCCAATTGCTTATGCTGCGGGGACCCAAGAAACGCTTCGCTGGAGGACTGCCTGTGCGATACCTGCCGGGAAAAGCTGAAATCCTGGAGGGTGCCGCCCCAGGCCTGCGATCGGTGCCTGTCCCCGGTGGTCAAAGGGAAGCCTTGCGCGTTCTGCGCGTCGCCCCTGATGAAGCCTATTGAGGCCGTGTTTTCTCCGTATCGCTTCGGCGGCGAAGTGCGCCAATTGATTCACGCCCTGAAATTCAACGCCTGCGGAGAAGCGGCTCCTCTGCTCAGCCGCGCTATGGCGGATGCCCTTACCCGCCGGGAATTTGATTGCATCGTGCCGGTGCCGCTGCATGAAAAACGCCTTCGTCAAAGGGGCTTCAATCAAGCGCTGCTGCTGTGCGAAGGCTTATCCCGGGAAACCGGCGTTCCGGTGATGGAACTGCTTCGCCGAGACCGGTACCGGAGACCTCAGAGCCGCACGCCCCTCAAGCGCAGGGGTGAAAACGTGAGCCGGGCTTTTTCCTGTCCGGGGGACGCAAAGGGCCTGCGGATCCTGCTGGTAGACGATGTGCGCACCAGCGGCAGCACAGCCCATGCCTGCGCCAAAACGCTGTTGAAAGCGGGGGCGGAAAGCGTGTGCCTGTGCACGGCGGCGGTGGTGTATCGGCGCGCTTCGTGATCGTTCGGTTTAAAGAGCCCTTTAAGTCACGCAGTTAGTTCAATCTAAGGGGTTCCACCGGGGTTTCACCCCGGACCCCACCAGGGTACTGAGTACCCTGGACCCGCAATCGCGGATATTTTTTGGTTGGATGAGAAAACGTTGTTCCCGCTGTTACTTGCCAGAGATTGAAACCAAACGAACGTACATTTCAGCCGCTTTCGGGCACGGCGGCTGAAAGCCGCCAAACCGGATGCTTTGCATCCGGTGAAAATAGGCGAAATCGGGCGGGGGAAAGGCCGC
>JAUNMW010000159.1 GCA_030537395.1 Clostridia bacterium
GGGGCTGTCTCAAATCAGGAAGTATTTACCAGGATGACAAACAAACTTATAAAATATGGCACGAGATTCCAACCAAATTGGCAGAATCTCGTGCCATTTTCATGCGAAAAAATGAGTTTTGAGACAGCCCCTTTCTTTGCCGCAATACGTATCATTCGCTGTTTATTCTCCGAAGGGACAGGGAAGGCCGTCAGCCCACCACTTCGTAGCCCGCGTCCACAACGGCCTTTTTGAGCACGTCGTCGGAAACATCCTGGGTCAGGGTGACCACGGCGGTGCCGGTTTCATGGCTCACGTTGGCGCTCTGTACGCCGTCAATGGCTTCCAGGGCTTTCTGCACCCGGCCGGAGCAATGCATGCACATCATGCCTTCGATTTTCAAAGTCTTTTCCATGGTTTTTCTCTCCTTTATTTTGATTTTTCTATCCCTATTCGTGCTGTACAGATCAAAGAAATTGAGCCGCAGCGCGTTGGATACCACACAGAAGCTGGAAAGGCTCATGGCCGCCGCGCCGAACATGGGGTTCAGCGTCCAGCCAAAGAGCTTGATGAAGCACCCCGCCGCCAGAGGGATGCCGATGACGTTGTAAATGAACGCCCAGAACAGATTTTCATGAATGTTGCGCAGGGTGGCGCGGCTCAGGCGGATGGCCGCGGGCACATCGGACAGCTTGCTGTTCATCAGCACCACGTCCGCCGCGTCAATGGCAATGTCGGTGCCCGCGCCGATGGCGATGCCCATATCGGCCCGGGTGAGGGCGGGAGCGTCGTTGATGCCGTCGCCCACCATGGTCACCTTGCCCTTCTTTTTCAGGTTCCGGATCACCTGCTCCTTGCCCTCCGGCAGTACGCCCGCGATCACCTCGTCCACGCCCGCCTGACGGCCCACGGCCTGGGCGGTGCGCTCGTTGTCGCCGGTGAGCATGACCACCCGGATGCCCATATGCTGCAATTGCCGGATGGCCTCGGGGCTGTCTTCCTTGATGGTATCAGCTACGGCGAGGATGCCCAAAGGCTGATGATTCCGGGCGAAGAACAGGGGCGTTTTGCCCTCCCCGGAAAGCCTATCGGCCTGGGCCCGCAAGGAATCGGAAAGTGCCGCCTGCGCGGCAATGAACTTCTGGCTGCCGCCCAGCAGCGCTTCTCCGTTCAGCACGGCTTTCAATCCGTTGCCCGGCAGGGCGGTGAAATCGGATACCTCCAGGGGCTGCATGCCCTTTGCTTCGCCGTAAGCCACCACGGCCCGGGCCAGGGGATGCTCGCTTTTTTGCTCCAGGGCAAAGGCCGCTTCCAGAAGCGCTTTTTCGCTGACGCCTTTTTCGGGCACCACGTCCGTCACCTGGGGCTCCCCTTTGGTGATGGTGCCGGTTTTATCCAGGGCCACGATTTCCGTTTTGCCCGTTTCCTCCAGGGACACGGCGGTTTTGAACAGGATGCCGTGCCTGGCTCCCAGCCCGTTGCCCACCATGATGGCCACGGGGGTGGCCAGACCCAGAGCGCAGGGGCAGGAAATCACCAGCACGGAAATGCCCCGGGCCAGGGCGTAGCTGAACTCCTTGCCCACCAGGAGCCATACGATGGTGGTGATGGTCGCAATGGTGATGACCACCGGCACAAACACGCCGGAAACCTTGTCCGCGATCTTGGCGATAGGGGCCTTGGTGGCCGCCGCGTCGGAAACCATTTTGATGATCTGGGACAGGGTGGTATCCTGGCCTACCCGGGTGGCCCGGCACTGCAGGAAGCCGGATTGGTTCACCGTGGCGGCGGATACCTGGTCCCCCTCGTTTTTATCCACGGGGATGCTTTCGCCCGTCAGCGCGGCTTCGTTCACCGCGCTGCTGCCGGACAGCACCATCCCGTCCACCGGGATATTTTCCCCGGGCCGCACGGTAAATACATCGCCCTGCTTTACTTCACTGATGGGCACGGTCACCTCCTGCCCGTTCCGCAGCAGCGTGGCCGTTTGAGGGGCCAGCTTCATCAGGCTTTTCAGCGCGTCCGTGGTTTTGCCTTTAGACCGGGCCTCCAGCATTTTGCCCACGGTGATCAGGGTCAGGATCATGGCGGCGGATTCAAAATAGAATTCCATCATGTAGTTCATGACCGCTTCGCTGTTGCCATCCGCCGCGGCCCGGGTCATGGCGAACAGCACGTACAGGCTCCATACGAAGGAAGCGGAGGACCCCAGGGCCACCAGGGTGTCCATATTGGGGGCCCGATGCCACAGGGATTTGAAGCCGCTGATAAAAAACTTCTGGTTGATCACCATGATCGCGGCGGCCAGCACCATCTGGACCAAGCCCATGGCGACGTGGTTATCATCGAAAAAGCGCGGTAGGGGCCAGCCCCCCATCATGTGCCCCATGGACACATACATAAGCGGGATCAGCAGGCACAGGGAAGCGATCAACCGCTTTTTTAATCTGGGCGTTTCATGATCCTCCAGCGCCGCGGCGTCCGCAGCGGCGGGCGCGGAAGAAGCGGCCCCGGCTTCCTTGGAAGCCGCGCCGTAGCCCGCGTCCGTAACGGCTTTGATAATATCGGCATCCGCCGCCGTGCCTTCCACGCCCATGCTGTTGGTGAGCAGGCTCACCGAGCAGCTTGTAACCCCCGGCACCTGGGAAACCGCCTTTTCCACCCGGGCGGAGCAGGCGGCGCAGCTCATACCGGTAACTGTATATTGCTTCATAGTTTTGAGGCTCCTTTTTCGTACCTGTTCAGTCCTGTTCGATTGAAGAGAACTTTAAGCCCATAAGAGAGTTCAGAGTACGGAGTTTAGAGTACAGATTATATAGCGGGTACAAAGAAAGGCGATTCCCAGTGTCCAGACTGTATCAATCTGAACTCTGCGCTCTATACTCGGTTCTCTTCTTCGTTTCTGGAAGTGTTCTTTCCATCTTGGTAACTGAAAAGTTCCCTTAATTCCCATTATTTCATCAATTTTTGCAGGGTGGTCACAAGCTCGTCTATGGTTTCATCCTTGCCCGCCAAAATATCCCGCTTCACGCAGGTTTTAATGTGATCCGCCAGCAGCTCCCGGTTGAACGCCGCCAGCGCCGCGTTCACCGCCGCCACCTGCACCAAAATATCCGTGCAGTACACGTTCTTTTCCACCATGCCCCGGATGCCCCGGATCTGGCCCTCGATGCGGTTCAGCCGGTGGATCAGGCGCTTGTATTCTTCTTGGGAGCGCTCCTTGGTTTTATGGCAGCAGGACACGCCGTTCAATTCTTCTTCGCATTCCGCCGCTTCCTCGCAGCAGCGGCATTTTTCTTCGTCCATGATTTCCTCCCCGGCAAGTATACCCCGTTGGGGTATATTTTATTACCGATGTCATTATATACCCCGTGAGGGTATATGTCAATGCCCGTTTGAAATAAAGGGACGGTTTCATTCTCCTGTTTCCGCAAGCGTTGATTGGCCGGGCTGGAAGGAAGGAATTTGGAAATAAATATGGAATAATGAAGGGGCATGCTTCATAACGGCCCCTCTGCCGCGGCGTGAGCGCCTTTCCCGGCTGGGCCGCGCATATTCTTTTTCCTGTGAAAGAAAGAAAAATCGCCGATAATGGAAGAAAGGATCGCGCACATGAAACCTGAAATACTCGCTTACGCGGAAAAAGCAGACCAATGGATCAACGCGCACAAGGCGGAATTCATCGCGGAAATTCAGGGCCTGGCCCGAATTCCCTCCGTCAGCCATCCCGAGGAAGCGGCCCCCGGCGCGCCTTTCGGCGCGGCCTGCCGTCGGGTGCTGGACCATGCGCTGGCCCGAGGCCGAGCCTACGGCTTTGACACGGAGGACCTGGACGGCTATGCGGGCGTGATTTCCATGGGCAGCCGCGACAGCGCCATCGGCCTGATCGCCCATTTGGACGTGGTGCCCGTGGGGGACGGGTGGATTTATCCGCCTTTCGACGCCGTTTACCTGCCGGAGCAGGATGCCCTCATCGGGCGCGGTGTGGACGACAACAAGGGCTCCGCCGTGATGGCCCTGTTTGTGATGCGGATGCTGCGGGAATGGGGCGTGCCCCTGCGCCACGGCCTTGCGCTTTACTGCGGCACCAGCGAGGAAAACGGGATGCACGATATGATGGCCCTGCGCAAAAAAGGGCATGCTTTCCCCAAGCTGTCTCTGGTGCCCGACGCGGGCTTTCCCGTAAACTACGGGCAGAAGGGAGGCCTGAACGGCTATATTCAGGCAAAAGCCCAGGGAAATCTGCTCTCCTTCGACGCGGGAAGCGCCCACAATGTGATACCGGATACGGCTTCTTGCGTAATCGCCGCGGAGGAAACGGCGGTAAACGCTGCCCTGGCCCGGCTGCCGGAGGCGCTGCGCGAAAGAATCACCGCCGAAAAAGTGCCGGAGGGCATGCGTCTGACCGCCGCCGGGCAGTCCGGCCACGCGGCCCGTCCCGATGACAGCGTGAACGCCATCGCCGTACTTGCCGCCGCCCTGGCTGCATCCGGACTGCTGACAGGCTCCGCTGCTCAGGCAATCGCCGGGCTGCGTCAGCTCACCCTGGATAACCATGGCCACAGCGAAGGCGTATTTTTCGAGGACGAGATTTCCGGCCCGCTGACCCTGGTTTATACCATTGCGCAGCTGAATGACGGCGTGCTCCGCGTGGGGCTGGACAGCCGCTATCCCATCACCTGCCCCGGGGACAAGCTGCAGTCCTCTCTCCTGGAAGCCTGGAGCGCCCTGGGCTATACGCCGCAGGAGCTTGCGCTTTCCGCGCCTTATTATATGCCCCGGGAAAGCCCTTATGTGGAGGCATTGCAGGATGTGTACCGCAGCCTGACAGGCCGGGAGGATCCGCCCTATACCATGGGCGGCGGCACTTATTCAAAAGCCGTGCCCAACGCCATTTCCTTCGGCCCCGGAACCCCGGGACCCAGCCGCGCGCGGGAATTCCTGCCGGAAGGACACGGCGGCGCCCATGGACGCGATGAAGCGCTTCCTATGGAGAAGATATACAACTGCGCCAGGATTTACGCCGTATCCATTTTGGCCCTGGATGAGATCCTGGATTGAAGATATGCAAATTCACTTAAAAACCCCTCCCGCGGGAGGGGGTTTTCATTGATCCTGCATGCCCTTCGTTTCATACTAATGGTCTCAGCGCGGCAGCATCACAGACAGGCGATCAGTTCATCCCGAACCTGATCCAGCCGGGGATCGCTCAGGCCGAAATCCATCCGCTTATAGCTCCAGGCGCAGCGGGAAATATGGAACCGCTCAAACGTTTCATGAATCTGCCGATACCAGCGCACGGTATCCTGGGGCGTGGCCCGATCGATCACGCCGTATTCCCCGCAGTACAGGGCCACATTCCGCTCCTTCGCCGTTTGAAGCGCGGGGTCAAACTGCTGCGCGAAATAATCCTCCGGCATGTTCGCTTCATCAAAGGAAAGGCGCTTGGCGGGATCAATGAACCGGGTCCAGGTGGCCCCCTGATGAGTAAACAGAATGGGATCATAGCAATGGAAATTGTAAACCACCCGATCATCCGCCGGCAGCGCCAGCGCGGGAACTGCATGGGCGCTGTTGTTGTGATAGCTGCCCACCAGGATCACCGTATCCGGCGCAAAGACGCGGATTTTCTCGATGCAGCGGGCGGCAATAGCGTTCCAGGAGCCTATAAAGCGCTCCTCCGTCACCTCGTTCAGCAGCTCAAAGGCCACGTGACGGGGGTCCTGCCCGAAGCGCTTGGCCATTTCCTGCCACAGGCTGTAAAACCGCTCCTGATATTTTTCGCTGTCAAAAAAGCCCGCTTCCCGCTCGCCCTCATCAAAGGAGAAGCCCGCTGTTTTGTGCAGATCCAGCACCGTATTCAGCCCATGCTTCCGGCACCATTCCAGCGCCAAAGCGATCCGGGCATAGCCTTCCTCCAGCGAAGCCCCGTCCTCCCGCTGCAGGATATTGTAATCGATAGGGATGCGCACATGATCCAGGCCCCATCCGGCAATCACGGCAATATCCCGTTCCGTGATAAACGTGTTCAGCCGCTCCTGGGAATAATCGCACTGGGACAGCCATCCGCCCAAATTGACGCCCCGATAAAAGCCCATTCCCCACAAATCGATCATTTTCCTTTTCCTCCCCGATTTCACGCTGTACGGCATCTTCCGCCGGAGCAAAAGACCCCGACAGAAGAACGATCCGCTTTTTCCTTCCTATTTCGCCGCCAGGCGCTGGAATCCTTTTCCGGACGGCAAAAGAATGCGGAAAAGTCCGGCGCGCTGTGTTTTTTCATCGTTTCAGATTGAAATAACGCCGTTTTTCATGTATAATGGCAGCAAAGAGAGGAGGTGCCTCCATATGACATGGCATATCGTAGCTGATTCCAGCTGTGACTTGTTTGATCTTCCCGTTTCAGTACCCGACGCGGACTTTGCTTCCGTCCCCTTTACCATCCGCATCGGCGGAACAGAGTATTCCGATACCCCTGATATTTCCATTGAAGAAATGCTCACAGCCAATGAAAACCACAAGGAAGCGGCCCATACCGCCTGCCCGTCTCCCCAGGACTGGATGGAGCCCTTTTCCGCCGACGGGCCCGTGCTGGCCTTTACCATTTCCAGCAATTTGTCCGGAAGTTTCAACAGCGCCTGCACCGCCCGGGAAATGATTCTGGAGGGGACACCCGAAAAACAGATTGCCGTGATCGATACCAAGGCCACCGGCCCTGAAACGGTGCTGATCATCCGAAGGGCCTGCGAGCTGATCCGGCAGGGCACGGCGTTTGAGCAAATCGTACAGGCGCTCCATGAAACCGCAGAGAAAACCCATATCATTTTCTCCCTGTCCTCCTATCACAATTTGATCAAAAACGGCCGGGTCAATCGTCTGGTGGGGCTCATTGCCGGGCACCTGGGCTTCTGGGGCATCGGCATTGGCGACGACAACGGCGAAATCGCCATGCGCGGCAAGGCCAGAGGGGAAAAGAACATGATCCGCTTCCTGGCAGACGAAATTCGGAAAATCGGCCTGGCCGGCAAAGAGATCGTCATTTCCCACTGCCAGAATGAGTCCGCCGCCCTGCGGCTGAGGGAAGCGCTGAAAGGCATATTCCCGCAGGTCAGCGTGGATATTCTGGCCACCCGGGGCCTGGACAGTTTTTATGCCGAACGCCATGGGCTGATCGTGGGCTTTTGACGCAGTTATTGAAAGAGTCCTTTAAGTCACTTAGTTAGTGCCAACTAAAGGGTTACGTTGGGGCTATCCGCCCCAAACCCCGACCAGGGCGGTGACCGCCCTGGACCCGCAATAGCGGATG
>JAUNMW010000160.1 GCA_030537395.1 Clostridia bacterium
CGATGCAGGTGGCCGCGCCGCCGAAGGGCTCGATCTCCGTGGGATGGTTGTGGGTTTCATTTTTGAACAGCAGCAGCCACTTTTCGGGGCCCTTTTCCGTCTGCACGTCGATCTTTACCGTGCAGGCGTTGATTTCTTCGCTTTCATCCAGCTTGGAAAGCAATCCCTGCTTTTTCAGGTACTTGGCCCCGATGGTGGCCATATCCATCAGCGTGACGGGCTTTTTGATGTGCAATTCTTCCCGTACCTGTAAATATTTTTCATAGGTTTTCTGCACCGCCGGATCGTCGAAGGATACGTCGGTCAAATGGGTCAGGAAGGTGGTGTGGCGGCAATGGTCGCTCCAATAGGTGTCAAGCATACGGATTTCCGTCAGGGTGGGGCAGCGGTTTTCGCGCTTGAAATAATCCTGGCAGAATTTCAGGTCGTCGTCGTCCATGGCCAGGCCGTAACGCTTCACGAAGCTGTCCAGCCCCGCCGCGTCCAGGGTCAGGAAATCATGCAGGGTTTCCACCATGGGCGGAGCGTCGTAAGCTATTTTCAGGGTTTCAAAGGGGGCCAGGCTGGCTTCCCGGCTTTCCACGGGGTTGATCACGTATTTCTTGATTTTTTCAATGTCCGCTTCCGTCAAAGCGCCGTACAGCAGATATACCTTGGCGGAATGCACCAGGGGCCTTTCGCCCTGGGAAATCAGCTGGATGCACTGGGCCGCGCTGTCCGCCCGCTGATCGAACTGGCCGGGCAAAAACTCCACGGCGAACACAACCGCGCTGCCGGCTTCGGGCATGTCTTCGGAAATATTGTCCAGGGGCGGTTCGGAAAATACGGAAGTTTTGGCGTTTTCAAACAGGGCCCTGTCGATGCCCTCCACGTCGTACCGGTTGAGCAGGCGCACCTTTTCAAGGCCTTCGATGCCCAGCAGATTTTTTAAATCGTTTTTCAGCCCCTGGGCCTCGTGATCCAGCCCCGGCTTTTTTTCCACATAAACGCGGTATACCATCCCTAACCCCTCCTTGCTGCACGCATGCCCCGCCAAAGAGGCGGCGCATGCTATCCGATCATTTTGTCAGTTTCATGTCCTGCGTCGCAAACTGAAAGGTTTACTCCTTGTTCAGGGCACGCTTGCCAATATCGTGCCGGTAATATGCGTTTTCAAAGTGCGTTTTTTGAACGGCGGCGTAGGCTTTTTCCACCGCGGCTTTGAGGTTTTCCGCCGTGGCGGTGACGCCCAGCACCCGGCCCCCGTTGGTGAGCAATTCGCCGTTTTCACCCAATTTGGCTCCTGCCACATAGGTGGTGATTTCATCAGTGTCGGGGGCTAGGGTGATGGGAAAGCCCTTTTCGTAATGCTGGGGATAGCCCTGGGAGGCCATGACCACGCAGCAGGCTGCGCCGCCCATAAATTCCACGGGGCAGGAATCCAGCGTTTCATTGCGCACCGCCTGCATGACGGTGAACAGGTCGGATTTGAGAAGGGGCAGCACCACCTGGGTTTCCGGGTCCCCGAAGCGGCAATTGTATTCGATCACCTTGGGGCCGTTTTTCGTGATCATCAGGCCAAAGTACAGGCAGCCCTTGAAGGGGCACCCCTCGGCCTGCATGGCCCGGATGGTGGGCAGGAAAATTTCTTCCATGCACCGCTCCGCCACTTCCTTGGTATAGTAAGGGTTGGGGGCGATGGTGCCCATGCCGCCGGTGTTCAGGCCCTGATCCCCGTCCAGCGCTCGCTTGTGGTCCATGGAGCTGACCATGGGCTTAATGGTTTTGCCATCCGTAAAGGCCAGCACGGAAACCTCCGGTCCCTCCAGGAATTCCTCGATGACCACCCGGCTGCCGCTGTCGCCGAAGACCTTGCTTTCCATCATGTCGGAAATGGCCTGCTCCGCTTCCTCCAGGGTCTGGGCGATAATGACGCCCTTACCCAGGGCCAGGCCGTCCGCTTTGATGACGGCGGGCAGGGGAGCGGTTTTCACATATTCCTTGGCGGCGTTGGCGTCGGTGAACACCTGATACTGGGCGGTTGGAATGCCGTACTTTTTCATCAATTCCTTGGCGAACACCTTGCTGGCCTCGATGCGGGCCGCGGCCTTGGTGGGGCCGAAGGCGGGCACCCCCGATTCCTCCAGAGCGTCTACCGCGCCCAGGGCCAGCGGGTCGTCCGGGGCCACCACGGCGAAATCAATGTTTTTCAGCACGGCGAAATCCACGATTTCGTCAATTTCCTTGGCTCCGATGGGGATGCACTTTGCGTCCCCGGCCATGCCGCCGTTGCCGGGCAGGGCGTAGATGGTTTCAATTTTCGGATTCTTTTTCAGCGCTTTGATCAGGGCGTGTTCCCGTCCGCCGGAACCGACGACCAGAATTTTCATGGAGGGGCCTCCTTTGATGTTTTTGCAGGGGGAAGGAAACTTTTCTGAAGAAAAGGTTTCCTTCCCCCCTGCACCCCTTTTCTTCAAAAGACTTTTATCAGAATTATTTCACTCTTTTAAATCCGTTTCCGCATATGTTGGAAGGAATCTTGCTTTTCATTGAAGAACGCATGGATATACACTGTATGATTCGCGCTGTCTGTCAGGTAAAAAATCAAATAATGCTGATAGACCAGATAACGATACCCCAGCGCTTTGAGCACGTAGTCCTTAGGGATGGCTCCCCGTTCAGGGAAGGCCTCCAGCGTGAGGCATTGCTCCTGAAGCGCCGAAACGAGGGACGCTGCAATATCCAATTCTCCAGACTGCTCATACAGGAACAGCGCGATTTCCCGAAGATCGCGCTTGGCGGTGTCGGTCATGAAGACTTGCCATTTCATTTTGCGTCGTCCCTCAATTCCCGCAGGATGTCGTCAAACGCCTCCCGGGCAGGCTGGACCCGGCCCAGCTTTACGTCGTCGGCAGCCTGGGCCAGGTGCGCGTAAACGGCCAACTGATTTTGCAAATCCTCCAGGCGCTGCTGCTGCTGCGTGTATTGGCTGTGAGAGAGCAAAACGGTATCCTCCCTGCCGTTCACGGTAATAGCAACGGGATTTTGCTTCGCTTCCGCGGAAATCTGCGCGTAATGGGTCCTCAGGTCCTTGGAGGGCCGGATCGAAAGCCTTTGGGTCATGCTTCTCATCCTTTTCATGATTGTAGTCATATTGTAACCCAATTTGTCAACCTTGTCAATCTGGAATGATTTGAGAAGACAACTTTTGCACCTATCGCTTTCTATCTGAGACTTTTATAGGATAATGAATTTCCCTACAGCTTTCTCGGAAGGGGGCCTGGGGGGAACCGCTCTTTGGCTACAAAGAGCGGTTCCCCCCAGAAAACTCTCCTATTAATGATGGAAAAGGCGCATGCCGGTGAAGGCCATGACCATGCCGAACTTGTCGCAGGTTTCGATCACCTGATCGTCCCGGATGGAGCCGCCGGGCTGGGCCACATAGGAAACGCCGGAGCGGCGGGCGCGTTCAATGTTGTCGCCGAAGGGGAAGAAGGCGTCGCTGCCCAGGGATACGCCGGTGATGCCGTCCAGATAGGCGCGCTTTTCTTCCCGGGTGAAGGGGGCGGGCTGGCAGGTAAAATACTTCTGCCAATTGCCGTCGGCCAGCACGTCGTCATCCCAATCAGAAAGGTACACGTCGATCACGTTGTCCCGGTCCGCCCGGCCCAGGGTGGGCAGGAAGGGCAGATTCAGCACTTTATCGCTCTGGCGCAGATGCCATTTGTCGGCCTTGTCGCCGGCCAGACGGGTGCAGTGGATGCGGCTCTGCTGGCCCGCGCCCACGCCGATGGCTTGGCCGTCGTAGGCGTAGCACACGGAATTGGACTGGGTGTATTTGAGGGTGATCAGGCTGATGATCAGGTCCCGCTTGGCCGCTTCTGGCAATTCCTTGTTGGCGGTGGGGATGTTCTGCAAAAGGGCTTCGTTGATTTCAAAATTGTTCCGGCCCTGCTGGAAGGTGACGCCGAATACATCCTTGGTCTCGATGGGATTAGGCACATAATTTTCATCGATCTTCACGATGTTGTAATTGCCCTTGCGCTTGGATTTGAGGATTTCCAGGGCCTCGTCGGTGTAGCCGGGGGCGATGATGCCGTCGCTGACCTCCCGCTTGATGATACGGGCGGTGGTTTCGTCGCACACGTCGGAAAGGGCGATCCAGTCGCCAAAGGAGCTCATGCGGTCGGTGCCGCGAGCGCGGGCGTAGGCGCAGGCCAGGGGGGATTCGTTCACGCCGGGGATATCATCCACAAAGCAAGCCTTGAGCAGCTTGTCGGAAAGCGGCAGGCCCACGGCGGCGCAGGTGGGGGAAACGTGCTTGAAGGACGCGGCGGCGGGGAGCCCCAGGGCCGCTTTCAGCTCCTTCACCAGCTGCCAGGAGTTCAGCGCGTCCAGGAAATTGATGTAGCCGGGCCGTCCGCACAGGATTTCAAAGGGCAGGTCGCCGCCATCCTTCATGAACACCTTGGCGGGCTTCTGGTTGGGGTTGCAGCCGTATTTCAGTTCAAATTCCTTCATGGTTTTTCCTCCTCGGTTCCGTTTCAATTTGTGGATCAGACTATGTTACTGGTGCTTGTTGATGATGCGGGTTTCCGCTTTGCCGGTTTTCACGTCCACAAAGCGTACGAACAGGGAAATCTTGTTGGCTTCGTTCAGGTTCGTCCAGATGGTGTCGGTGAGGGCGTCGATATCGTCCATCAATTCCACCTGCTCGGGCTCCCCTTCAAAGGAGGGCAGGGGATTGCCGTCGCCCACATAGGTGTGGATGAAGTGGCCCAGGCCGGGAACGGGGGCCAGATCGAAGGTGAAGCGGTTGCACTTGGTGCCCTGGCCGTCGGCGGATTTTAAGATGCTCAGCTGATACCACCAGCAGTTGTCCCAATGCAGGATGGCGCTGATGCGGGGGGTGTAGTTGGGTTTGTCAGGTTCAAAGCCCCGGGTGCGCAGGGCGTTTTCAAAGCAGTCGCCCTTTTTCAGGAAATCCCGGATGGTGTCGGTCTGGTCGCCGTTGGTGACGATCAGGGCGTTTTTGAGGGACCGCACAGGGGCGTAAATGATCAGGGAGGGATCCTCCACCTTGCTTTCATCGAAGGGATAAATCATCACGTCGTCGTCCTCGGCGCGGAAAATGCGGTTGCGGCTGTTTTCGCTGCGGCCCATGATGAAGTAGGCGGATACGGCCTTGGTTCCATCGGGGGTCAGGCCCACGATGATGCCCCGGCCGGGGTAGGAGTTTTGGGAGAGCAAAGAAGCGATAGTAACCTTTTTCATAACTTCAAACCTCTTTCTATGAGTGTGCAGAGTTCAGAGTACAGAGTACAGTTTTATAATGTCGTCATGCAATTGCGAATCATTGAGTACGGCTTCAAAGTGTCATCGAGTAGTCAATCTGTACTCTGCACTCTGAACTCTGTACTCTTATATCACCGTTCCAGGATTTCCCGCGCCGCCAATTCCGCGGCCTGGGGCAGGATGATCCATTCGGCCTGCTCCATCACCCGGCGCTGAAGAATCTCGGGGGTATCGCCGGGCAGCACGTCCACGGCCTTTTGCAGGATGATTTCGCCGCCGTCGGCAATTTCATTCACATAATGCACCGTGGCGCCGGTGACCTTGACCCCCCGGGCCAGGGCCGCTTCGTGGACGTGGAGCCCATAATACCCCTTGCCGCCGAAAGCGGGCAGCAGGGCAGGGTGCACATTCAGGATGCGGCGGGGATAGCGCTTTACAAAGTCTTCGGACAATATGCTCATGAAGCCCGCCAAAATAATGAGCTGAATATCATCCTTTTCCAGCAGATTCAGAATGCCTTGCTCAAAAGCTTCCTGAGTCATCCCTTTCCGGGCCACCACATAGCCCGGAATGCCCGCTTTTTCCGCCCGAGTGAGGGCGTAGGCGTCGGGACGGGAGGCGATGACGGACTTGAATTCCACGTGGGGCAGCTTGCCCGCCCGCTCCGCGTCGATGAGGGCCTGCAGATTGGTGCCGCCGCCGGATACCAGCACGGCGCATCTTGCCTTGCTCATGCCAGGATGACCCCCTCGCTGCCTTCCACGATTTCACCCAGCACATAGCTGCCGGGGCACAGGGCCAGGATTTCATCGGCATGGACGGGATCGCAGGTGAGGGCCATGCCCACGCCCATGTTGAAGGTGTTGAACATATCCCGTTCGGGAATATTGCCCTTTTCCTGGAGGAAGCGGAAAATCTCGGGGGTCCGGACAACGCTCTTTTCAATCCTGGAGCTGACGCCTTCCGGCAGAGCCCGGGGGATGTTTTCAAAGAAGCCGCCGCCGGTAATGTGGGCTGCTGATTTGATCAGCTTTTTATCGATCAGGGGCAACAGATCCTTTACATAAATCTTCGTGGGGGTCAGCAGGGTTTCGCCCAGGGTGGAGTTTCCGAAGGGCATGTTCAGATCCAGATCGGCAATGATCTTCCGCACCAGGGAAAAGCCGTTGGAGTGCACGCCGGTGGAGGGCAGGGCGATCAGCGTGTCGCCGGGCTTCACCGCGGTTTTGTCCAGGATATTCTTTTTATCCACCACGCCAACGCAGAAGCCGGCCAGATCGTATTCATCCTCGGGATAAAAACCGGGCATTTCCGCCGTTTCCCCGCCGATCAGGCTGGCAGCGGACTGCACGCAGCCTTCGCACACGCCGGACACGATGGCGGCGATTTTTTCGGGCACGTTTTTGCCGCAGGCGATGTAATCCAGGAAAAACAGGGGCTTGGCCCCGCAAACGATCACATCGTTGACGCACATGGCCACGCAGTCGATGCCCACAGTGTCGTGCTTATCCAGCAGGAAGGCCAGCTTCAGCTTGGTGCCCACTCCGTCGGTGCCGGACACCAGGACGGGCTGCTCCATGCCTTTTACGTCCAGCTCAAACAAGCCGCCGAAGCCGCCTACGCCGCCCAGGGCCCCGGCGGTCAACGTGCGGGCAATGTGGGTTTTCATCAGCTCCACGGCCTTGTAGCCCGCGGTAATATCTACGCCGGAAGCCTTGTAGGATTCAGAATAGCTCTTCATGTTTTTGTCCGCCTATCATTAGAAATGAAAATCGCTCAGCCAGTTTAAAGGTTGATGTGTTGAGAGCACAGAGTGCAGAGTACAGAGTTCAGATAATATTGTTTTCACCAAGAATCCTGTATTGAAAATCAAAATAAATCTGTACTCTGAACTCTGCACTCTGTACTCTCCTAAAGCACTAACGCTATTGTAAATCTATTTACTCTTGAGGCCGGTTTTCGCTCTTTTTGTACTCAAACCGGGATTTGGCGCGCTTGGCG
>JAUNMW010000161.1 GCA_030537395.1 Clostridia bacterium
ATAACCGTTGCCGTTAGCCAGCATGGTGCCGATGGAGGTGACGGTGGAGGAGGTATCCAGGTTGATGATGTGCAGATAGCTGAGCATGGATTCGGAGAAGATCACGCCCGGGATGGTCATGACGGCGCCCGTCACGATGGTGCCCAGGGAGTTGGGGAATATGTGCTTGAAAATCAGCCGCCGGTCGCTTGCGCCCAGGGTGCGGGCGGCCAGCACGTATTCCTGGCCCTTGAAACGGTAGAACTGAGTACGCACGCGGGACGCGGTGCCCACCCAGCCGGTCATGATGAAGGCGAAGAGCAGCGATACCACGGGCCCCACCTTGCTGGCCAAATGCAGCTGGAACAGGGTGGCCACCACCATGAAGGGCACGCTGGCCAGAATATCGGAGATACGCTCCATGATCATGTCCGTAGCGCCGCCGTAGTAGCCCTCGATGGAGCCGTAGATGATGCCCAGGACGAAATTGATGCTGGCTACGCAAATAGCCAGGATCAGAGAGAACCGGGCGCCCACCGCCAGGCAGGTGATAATATCCTGGCCGTGCTGGTTGGTGCCGAACAGGAAAGAGGCGTGGAAGCCGTTCTTATAATTGAAGTATTCGTCGTAGTCCACCCGCGCCTTGTAGCCGGTCTGGTTCTTCTGGGCGTAGGTGTACCACACGCCGTTTTCCCCGTCGCCGGGGATGCGCATGCCGGTATAACCCGCTTTCTGGGGATCATCGCTGGAAAGATAGTTGGCTACATAATTGCCGTTTTCATCCAGCGCCGGCGCGCCGGAGTTGCCCTGGCTTTCATCCGCCAGCTTGTACCAGAAATTGGCCCCGTCGTTGCCGCGAACGAAGTGCTTGCTGTGGGTGGCGGCCAGGGGGTAGAACATCTGAACCCCGGTCTGAGCCTGGTAATCCAACAGGGCCTTGTATTCGGCGTCGCTCAGGTTCACGTACACGAAGCCCACGCTGTTGTAGGAATCCACCCGCAGATTATAGAAGGTTTCGCCGGTGGAGTCCTCAAAGCTTTCATAAATCTTCATGACGGCGGATTTGCCGTTTTCCTGGCCGATGGCGTTCAGGTACAGATATCCCGCGCTGTTCTGCTTTTCCCGCTTGCCGCCGTCCCAGAAGCCGCTGTTTGCCAGCCAGGGATTCTTGGGCAGCACGGTTTTATAGTAGCCGTCCCGGAAATTGATCGTATAATTGGAAGTAACCGGCACGATCAGCGCGAACAAAAGCAAAATCACGATCAGGACGAAGGCCACCACGGCGCTCCTGTTTCTGCGGAACCGGTTCCAGGCATCGCCCAGATACCCGACGGCCTTGGTTTGCATCCGTTCGTCGTGGATGCGGTCCTCCCGCTGAACGAACGAGAATTTTTCTTTGGGAATTTCCCGAATCATTTTTTCTTCCATCATTTCTTCGACCCCATTCTGATGCGCGGATCAATAAATCCGTAGCTAATGTCGTTCACGATGCCGGCTACCAGCCCGATCAGGGTATAGAAGATATTCAGCGCCATGAAGAAGTTATAGTCGCGTACATTGATGGAGTTTACATACAGATTGCCGATACCGGGAATGCCGAAAATGTTTTCAATGATCATGGAGCCGCCCAGGATACCGATGAATTCACCGATGATCATGGGCAGGATCACCACCATGGCGTTGCGCAGCGCATGGCGGGAAATGGCCTGGGCCTTCGTTAAGCCCTTGGTGCGGGCTAAAAGCATATAATCGCCGGTGAGCACTTCGGAAAGCTCCGCGCGGGTATAGCGGGTAAACCCGGCAATGGAGCCGAAGGACAGGCTCATGATAGCGGGCACCATGGAAACGAACATTTTACCGCTGAACAGGGACCCGGCCTGGCTGAGCGACGCCAATTGCAGCGGGAACCAGTTCAACTGGAAACAGAAAATATATTGCACCAGGAAAGCATATACATAGCTGGGCACCGAAATGAACACCATGACCAGGGTGGAAATAAAAGCATCCTGCCACTTGTTCTTTTTCAGCGCGGCGTAAATTCCCAATCCAAGTCCCAGCGGGATCGAAACCAGAATGGAATACAGGTTCACCACGATGGTGTAGGGCAGCTTCTGCATCATCACGTCCCAGATGCCAAGTCCCTCATACATCTGTTCGCCGACGCCCCAGTCCCATTCTGTAAAGATGCTTTTCATGTACAGGAAAAACTGCACCATGATCGGCTTGTTGTAGCCCATTTTTTCGCGCTTGGCCAGCACCAGGTTGATGTCCCGGCCCATTTCGCGCACCGCGGGCAGCGGCAAAAGTTTGATCAGCACAAAGCACATGACCGTGATGACGAACATCGTCAGGAACATGTACAAGATACGTTTAATGACATACTTGGTCATTCCATGCTTCCCTCCGCTTGCAGATTTCTTGCGTACTCCGGCGCAAAAAGATTGCCGATATTTTTTACGCCGGGCCGATTTCCGTCCGCCCGGATTGTATGCGGCGGAGGATGGACAGGCGGTTCTTTCAGAATTCAGGGCACCGCCGCTTTCCAATATATGGCGCTTGCGGCGGGATAACGACGGCGGGCATGGAGGGAAACCCTCCATGCCCGCACAATGGTCAGGCATCTATTATGCCTTGGTCATTTTGATTAGTACACCAGGGTATTGTTGGCGATGTAATCAGCCCAAGCAGCGTCGTCGTAGTTGTAGGTATAGAACTCGATGCCGCCGAAACCGATGATGTTCAGGTAGGTGTCGCTGCCCCAGTTGACCTTCTGGGAGGCCAGGGAAGCCACGTTGCGGTAGTACAGAGAGGTGGTGGGGAACCAGTTCAGGAAGGCGTGTTCAACGCCGGCCACCACTTCGCAGCGGGTGCTGTAAGCATAGTTGGCGAAAGCGCCCAGCTTTTCATTGATCACGGGCACGTCCGCGGTAGCGTTGTTGGCCCACATGGCCCAATGCTGCAGGGTATCGGTGATTTCGCCGATGTCGCCGCCGAAGTCATAGGTCACCATGATCTTGGAGGTGTCATAGCCAACTTCCATCTGGTTGCCGGAACCATCGGAAGCATCGCAGTAGCAGCGAGCGAATACGCCGAAGGGATCCATGGCAGCGCCGCCCCAGGTGGTGAAGATCATGTCCGCGCCGCCGGAGTACATGGTGTTGTAGTAGTCAGCGTCGGGGGTCATGGTCATGTCGATCTTGCCCTCGAACTTGCTGCCCTTCACGGCTTCCGTCAGCTGGGTCTTGAAGTAGTTGTACATCTGCACATAGATGGTGTCGCTGTTGTACAGGCGGATGTCCAGAACGATGGGGGATTCGCCGTCCCAGATGTTGGCCGCGATGGCCTTATCGGCGGCAATCGCCATCAGTTCCTGGGCTTTGGCCATATCGTAGCCGGTCATGGCTTCATAGGCTTCGTCCAGGGTAGCGTAATCCTTGCCCTCGCCGTATTCCATGTCGAACAGTTCAACCAGCGCCTTCTTGGCGGGTTCGCTGTCGCGGTAGGCTTCACCGGTGAAGGGATTGTAGCAGTACATGTAGTTCAGCATGCCGTAACCGGCGGTACCGGCGGCGGTGTAAGCGGTGGCAAAGTCATTGGCGTCCAAGGCGAAGGCGAAAGCTTTACGGAATTCGTCCACAACCAGGATCTGGCTGTTGGTGCCATGCTCAACCAGCTTGCTGTAATCGGTGTTCCAGGTCAGCTTGGTGGTGTAGCTCTGGGGAGTGTAATGGATGTAAGCGCTGGAAGCGTACTTATCCATATCTTCGTTCTGCAAGCCCACGCCGTCCACTTCGCCCTTTTCAAAGGCCAAGAGAGCGGTAGCGTGGTCGGCGATCACGGACACCACGATGTTGTCGGTCTGGTACTGGCCCAGATGCTTGCCATCATGATAGCCGAACCAGTTTTCGTTGCGGCTCAGGGTGTATTCCTTGTCCAGCTGGAAGCTGCTCAGCACATAGGGGCCGTAGGAAACGGTCTTTTCCAGAGAACGGCAATAGTCGCTCTTCACTTCGTCCGCTTCTTCTTCGGTAGCCACTTCGGCGCCGTCCTTGTAGAAGGTCTTGCAGGCTTCGTACAGGTCCTTCTTGACCAGGAAGCTGCCGCTCAGGTTGTAGGGCACATAGAAGGCGGGTTCAGCCACAGCGGCTTCCAGAATGAAGTCCACGGTGTAGTCATCGATCTTCTTGAAGCCCACGTCGTCCCAAGTGACCATCTTGGCGGTGTTGGCAACCTTCAGGTAGTCGGGAGCATAGCTGGCATAGGGAGCGCCCGCGGCCAGATAATTGTCATACAGATACTTGGCGGAAACCCAGTCTTCAGCTTCGCCTTCAGCAACGGCGGCGTCACGGTACAGGGTTTCGTCAGCAACGGACACATACTGAGGAGCGGGGTTGCCTTCAGCGTCGGGCGCGCCCACGATGCCCCAGAAGCTCATATCCAGATACACGTCAGTGCCGGCGGCCAGCAGGTCTTCAGCGGCCTCGGGGATGGCGTCGTAAGTGGTTTTGCCGGCGTACAGATAGTTCTTGGCGTTGACGACAGAGAACTGGCCGTCATACCAGGAGTCCGCGCGGCGGTTCAGGATCTTGGGGTTCAGCTGCTGCTGGAAGGAATATACGTAGTCGTCAGCAGTGATCTTGGTGCCGTCGTCAAAGCACAGATCGGGGTTCAGGGCGATACGCCAAGCCTTGGCAGTTTCGCCTTCCTTGATGCCGTACTGGCCAACGTATTCGGCGGTCACGTCCAGAGGCATTTCAGCGGCGGCTTCCGGGGTGATGGAATAGCCGGTTTTGTCGCTGTTCATGTGGAAGCCGTAGAAACCGGTGATGATGTAATCCGTGATGGCGGAGTCATCAGAGGTTTCCCAGCTCAGCACGTCCCAGTTCATGCTGGAGGTCAGCGCGCTGGTGAAATCGTTGAAGGTGTACACCTTTTCATCGGTGTAGTCCTTGCCTTCTTCACCGGCGTACACATCGCTGGTGACGGAGCCGCCGCCAGCCGCAGCCGCTTCCAGGGTGACCTTGCCCGCGTTGAAGGCGCGTTCGCCGACGTCATAAGAGTCAGCCAGCGTGAAGCCTTCCGCCAGAGCGGACACGGAAGAAAGCACCATGATCAGAGCAAGAGCGATAGACAGGATCTTCTTCATCTTGAGTTTTCCCTCCTTATAATATCACCATCAGGCGAAAAGCCTGAAAGTATTTTTCATTATATCATGTATACATGATGAAAGTCAATTAAAATTCTGCCAAATCAGCCAAGAAAAAAGGAAGAATGCGTAAAAAAAGCAAAATCATCAAAAAAAATGTCCGAAAAGGCATGCTTCCTTCCCGGACGTTTCTCGTTTGCCTATGGCTGTGATGATTCCGTGGGCGTTTCCTGCGGTTCATCGGCGGCGATCAGATCCGCCAGGGTGATCCCGTCAAAGAAATTCTGGATCATGCCGTTTAATTTGTTCCACATGGGCAGGGTGAGACAGGAATCCCGCCGGGGGCAGGCTTCGGCATTGCTTTCCAGGCAGGCCACCGGTGCCAGTTCCCCCTCCGTTAAACGCAGGATGCTGCCCACCGTATAGCTTTCCGGCGGCTTGGGCAGCCGGTAGCCGCCCCCTTTCCCCCGGATGCCCACCAGCATGCGGTTCTGCACCAGGCCCTTCAAAATGCTTTCCAGGTATTTTTCGGAGATGTCCTGCCGGGCGGCAATATCCTTCAGCGGAATATACCCCTCATTCTGATGCATCGCCAAATCCGCCATCACCCGCAGGGCGTACCGGCCCCGGGTGGAAATCATGATCATACCATTCCCTCTTTTCGCAAAAACGATCAACCTATTATACCGCAAGGTAAATGGGAAATCAATCTTTTTCGCTTTTTGCGGAGCGGTTATTCTTTTTATATTGTTACTATAACAGGCGACCTCCGGTAGGTGTCGCCCCGGGGCAGGCCCGCGCCGACGCGCCACAGCTCGTCCGCCCGGATATCCAGGGCGGCGCATGCCTCCCGCGCGGGGCGGGACAGGAGCGGAAAGCCGCTTTTTTGCATTTGCCGAAGCAGCGGCCGGGCGCTTTCCCGGAAGCCCAGAATGCGGGCGTGATCGGGAAGCGGGGGCAGATCCGCTTTTGTGACGCCCATCAGGCCATGGCACAGGGCCCGGCTGATGCGGCCCCGGGTGTAGCGCCGGGTTTTCACGGCGGCTATCAATTCTTCCCGGGTTACGGCGGTTTGGGCGGCTTTCAGGATGCGGTCCTCCAACCCTTCGCTGACGCCGGGCCAGCGGGCGATTTCTTCTTTTCCTGCCAGCAGCAGCGTTCGGCGAAGCGCGCTGTCCAGCGCGTCCGGCGGGCAGATGCCTTCCATGATTGCCTTTTTCAAAATTGGCAGCGCCGCTTCCGGCACGGCTTTTTTCAATCCCGTCCAATCTCCCCGCAGGATGGCCCCCCGCACCGCGGAAGCGGAGGGCATGTCTTCCAACTCAGCGGCATGGTAATCCTGAGAACGCAGAACGGGCACGGGCCGCATATCGCTGTTCAGCCGACGGATGGCCCGCAGATAGGAAAGGGCCAGGGCGGTGTTGGGCGCGTTCAACGCGCTTTCGGGAATACGCAAAGCATCGGACAGCGCTTTTCCCTGAGCGGCGGCATAGGACAAGCCCCGGTTCAGGCTGTTTTGAATCGCGTCATGGAAAGCTTCGTCCGGCTGCTCCAGCAAATCGGCGGCCTTTTGCAGCAGCGAAATATCCACTGTTTCCGTGCCGAAGCTCAGATGGGTCACGCATCCCAGCGCATGCAGGATATACACCCCGCCCAGGGCGAAGTATTCCGCCTCCCGCACGGAAAAAGCGTAGGGCATTTGCAGCACAATATCCGCCCCGCACCGCAGGGCCATTTCCGCCCGTGCATGGGCGGGCAGCAGCGCGGGCAGCCCCCGCTGGGTAAAGCTTCCGCTCATAACGCAGACGACAGCATCCGCTCCAGATTGCTCCCGGGCCAGGCGAAGATGGCGCTCATGGCCCCTGTGAAAGGGATCGTATTCCGCAATGATTCCGCAAACCGCCATGCCTTCGCCTCCTGAATTTTTCTTCATTTATTATAAGGCAAGAAAGCGTATTCAGTCAATAAAGCACCCTTTAAGTAATTGAGTTAGTTCTAACTAAGGGGAACGTTGGGGCTATCCGCCCCAAACCCCGACCAGGGTGTTGAACACCCTGGACCCGCAATCGCGGATGATGCTTGGTAGGACGAGAAAGCGTTGTTCCCA
>JAUNMW010000162.1 GCA_030537395.1 Clostridia bacterium
GGAGGAAACGGTGCATCTGCTGGAGCAATTGGAGCCCTTCGGCATCGGCAATCCGGAGCCCCGGTTCCTGTGTGAAAACGTAAAGCCCCTGTCCTTGCGGGGCGTGGGGGCGGAAAGCCGTCACCTGAAATGCACCTTTCAGCAGGCAAACGAGATCCGGGACGGCATTTTCTTCGGCGGGGGCGCCTGGGCGGGACAAACCAGCGGAATGCTTCGGATGGTCATGTCGCCCACATTGAATGAGTTTCGGGGCAAAATCAGCGCGGAATGCAGGATGTATGCGCTGCAATTGCTGCCGCCCTCTCTGCCCCCGGCCCCGGAACGGGAAGCCCTGGCGTTCCTTTCTGATTCCTTCGGGAGCGACCCTGTACCCACTATTTCGGAAAAAGAGCTGGATCGGCTGATGGGGGAAGGCCAGGGCACGCTGCTGATGTGCCGGTGCCGGGAAACGGCGCTGAAGCTGCACGCAAGGTATCCGGAGACGGATTTTTGTGTGGGAAGCGCCAATGATCCCCGGGCGTTCCATACGGTGCTTCTGTATGGAACGGCGCAAACGGTATCCGCCGCCTATCGTCATGTGGTGCTTTGCGACGGGGACCTGGGGGAGGGGAATGCCTGGAAGCATAGCTGTCCGCAGGCAGATATTTTTGCCCTGCCCCAGACGGTGCCGATGCGGGATTTGCTTTCCCGGCTGTTTGCGGATCAGGATGCTTTGCGGTCTTGCTACGCGTATCTGCGCAAGAACAGCCCCCGGAGCCTGGACGACGCGGCCCGGGCGCCGGCCCTGACAAGGGAGCAGGCGGCGTTTGCCCTGCGGGTGCTGTCTCAAATTGATTTGATCGACTTTTCATTACTGCCCTTCCGGGTATCGCTTCTGCCTATGCAAAAGCGGAGCCCGGAGGAAAGCGGCCTGTTCCGGGCCGCCCGGCGCGCAAAGGGGGATGCGTATGGCAGCGACGGCGTATGAATCCTTAAGATTGGAGGATATGCTGGCAAGAGTCAAGAAATTTGACCCGGATGGCAAGGGCTGCGCTTTGATCGAAAAGGCGTACCGCTTTGCCGAGCAGGCGCACGCGGGCCAGACCCGGAAAAGCGGGGAGGCTTATTTCGTGCACCCCGTTTACGTTGCCAGCATCATTACCGAATTGATGGTGGACCCGCCAACCATCGCCGCGGCGCTTTTGCACGATACGGTGGAGGACTGCGAAAACGTGTCCCTGCAAACGATCCAAAATGAGTTTGGGGACGAGGTGGCCCGTCTGGTGGACGGCGTGACCAAGCTGAACAAGCTGGATTTTGCGGACCGGGAGGAGCAGCAGGCGGAGTCCCTTCGCAAAATGATCCTGGCCATGAGCAAGGATATTCGGGTGGTTCTGATCAAATTGGCGGACCGGCTGCACAATATGCGCACGCTGAAATACCAGCCTGCGGACCGGCAGGTGGCCATTTCCCAGGAAACGCTGGATATTTACGCGCCCCTGGCTCACCGTCTGGGCGTGTACGCCATCAAGCAGGAGTTGGAGGATCTGTCCCTGCGCTACATCGACCCGGAGGGTTACCAGGACGTGGCCCGGAAGGTGGGCATGAAACGGGCCGAGCGGGAAGAAAACATTAAATTGGTGATCAACGAGCTATCCCAAAAGCTCAACGAAGCGGGGCTCCATTACGATATCGACGGACGGCCCAAGCACCTGTATTCCATCTACCGGAAAATGGTGATCCAGAACAAGCCCTTCGACCAGATTTACGATTTGATCGCCATTCGCGTGATCGTGGACACCATCCCGGAGTGCTACACCGTGCTGGGCATCGCCCACACCCTGTGGAACCAGGTGCCGGGACGGTTCAAGGATTACATTTCGGTGCCCAAGGCCAACATGTACCAGTCCTTGCATACCACGGTGATGGGCGGGCGGCGCATTCCTTTCCCATTTGAAATCCAAATCCGCACTTGGGAAATGCACCGCATTGCCGAATACGGCATCGCCGCCCATTGGCGCTACAAGGAGGGCGGCAAAAAGGATGGGGGCCTGGACGATAAGCTGTACTGGCTGCGCCAGATTCTGGACTGGCAATCGGAGACCCGGGACAGCCATGAATTCATCGACAGCCTGAAAACTGATCTGTTCTCCGAGGAAGTGTTTTTGTTCACCCCCAAGGGCGATATTATTTCCATGCAGCGGGGGGCCACGCCCCTGGATTTTGCCTACCGCATCCATTCCCAGGTGGGCAACAGCTGCGTTGGCGCGAAGATCAACGGCAAAATGGTGCCCCTGGATACCCAATTGGAAACCGGAGACCGGGTGGAGGTGCTTACCTCATCGGCATCCAAGGGACCCAGCATGGACTGGCTGAAAATCGTAAAAACCCAGCAGGCCAAGGCCAAAATCCGCCAGTTCTTCAAGCGGGAGCTGCGGGGCGAAAACGTGCAGAAGGGCCATGAAATGCTGGAGCACGAAGCCAAGCGCCGGGGCGTGAAGCTGGGGGACTACACCAAGCCAGAATACTACGAACCGCTGCTGAAAAAATACATGTTCCAGGACCTGGAGGATATTTACGGCGCCATCGGCTACGGCGGGGTGGCGGCGGTGTACGTGCTGTCCCGGCTGATCGATGAAAAGCAGAAGCGGGAAGCGCCCATGGCCCCCAAGGTGCCCATCGTGAACGACGTGGCTCCGGTGGAACCCAAGGGCAAGCCTACCCACGGCATTTACGTGCATGGGGAGGCGGGCATGCTGGTGCGTTTCGCCAAGTGCTGCAATCCCGTGCCCGGCGACGATATCGTGGGCTACATCACCCGGGGCCGTGGGGTCACCGTGCACAAGGCGGACTGCATCAACGCCCTGCATACCGAGCCCGAACGGGCCATCCCCGTTTCCTGGGCCATGGAGGACGCGGGCACCTTCAGCGCCAATATCCAGATCATCTGCTACGATCACAATTCCCTGCTGGGCGAAATCACCAATTATATCGAGGATATGGGCATCCCCCTGACGGCCCTGGCGGTGAAGATCAACAAGAATAAAACCTGCAATATCACCACCACCCTGCAGGTGAAATCCCGCGAGCAATTGGACAGCGCCCTGCAAAAGATCCAGCGCCGCTCCGACGTGATCGAGGCGTACAGAAGCGTGAATTGAGCTTTTTCGCGTTTTCGGAAAGAAGTTACCTTTTTCATTCGTCTACATTTGTAAACCTGTGAAAGGAGATACGAGCATGAAGAAGGCACTGGCTTTTTTGCTGACAATCTTGCTTCTGACTGTTTCGCTGCCCGGCGTGGCGGAGGAATGGGAGGATGCTTTCTCTCCGACCCTGGAGGATCAGATTATTGAAATGAGTGCCTGCCTCCGGGATGCGATCGTTGCCAAAGATGCTGAAGATTATAAGCAAGAAGCAATTATATTACAAAGGATCACAGACCATAGCACGGAAGTTTTTCCCGATGAAGTGACATGGGCATGGTCGGTATTGGGCGATCTGTACGCTGAGGGGTTGTACCATTGCCATGATGAGGAAGATTGGCGGTTTGAGAAAACGAGTCTGGAAATGGCTGTTTACTGCTATGAGCAGGCCCGAGCAATCTACTGGAATCGTAAAGATCTTGAAAACCGGAAGGATAAAGAATACATGTATTTCCAGGCAGATATAGCTTTCAAACTGGGAAAGATCTATGTTTCCTCAGCATGGAAGCAGAAGGATTATCCCAAAGCGTTTTCCTGCTTTCTTTTCGCTTCTCTGCTTTCAAAAATGGAAGAACAGCGGATAGAAGCACATTATCAATTGGGTTTGATTTATGCTGATGAAGCGTCTGATCTGTATGATTTGAATAAAGCACGAAATGAATTGTATGGAGCTGCACACGCAGGGCATGAGGCAGCCTGCCAAAAAGTGAAGGAACTGAATGGAAATGATGCTTATGAGTGGGCTTTATATTATCTTTGGGATAATGATTATATAGCGGCGGCTCAGATACTCATACCCGCAGCAGAACAAGGCGATGTGCGCTGCATGAAACAATTGGGTTTACTGTATCAGAGCGGGCAAATGGGAGAACGCGGCGCTTTGTATGGAGATTCCGATTTCGACCAAAGAAAGAATTTGGAACAGGCGCGCTATTGGTTTGAGAAAGCAGCGGAGGCAGGGGACGAAGAGGCTCTGGAATGGCTGGAGGGGATAGGAACAGAAGAATAAAAACGAGTAATCAAAAACATTTTTGTATCATCAGCGATATTTTTTATTATGAAATTTTCAAAAAATGAAAAACTTCCGTAAAAATAAGAAGGATTTTCTTCATATCAGCGCGAATATATCAGAGTTATCATTGCAATGGAGGGAACCATGCAGCCCCCACAAGGTTTTGAAGCACAAAACGGCTATGGCGGCCAGGAGGATTCCGGCGTACCCGCCTGGAATCAGCTGCCCACCGGGACTCAATGGGTGCAGCGGCCTGTTCCGGGCCAGATGCCGGGCGGTCAGCCCATGCAGCCGGGCCAGGCTCCCGGTCAGGTGCCGCCCCCGGCTCAGATCGCGCCTGAGCCCGTGCAGACGCCGTATTATGGAACGCCCCAGCCGGGCGGATACCAGTCAGCCCCGCAAGGCGGGCAAGTGCCCCCGGCGGCCCAGGCCCCCGTGCAGCCCGGAGCCCAGCCAAGCGGGTATCAGATCCCCAAAACCGGTATGCCAAGAGGCACCCGGAAGAAGGGAAAAGGCGGTTACATTTTCCTGGCCCTGGTGGTGATCGCCTTCGCCGCCTTCGCGGTGATCCGCATGCTGTCGCCCGCTTCGGTGCGTTACGGCTATGTGCGCTACGGCTCCATGTCGTCCCTGTACAGCGGCGATGCGGTGCTGGTGCGCAATGAAACGGTGGACACCCAGGAAAGCGTGTCCCAGATCGATTTTGCCGTGGAGGAAGGGGCCCAGGTGACCCGCGGCACGGTGGTAGCCACCATTTACACCTCCGGCTTCAATGCCAAGGAATGGGTGACGCTGCAGAATTACCGCAACCAAATCAAGGATTATCATAAGGTGCTGATCGCGGGAGCCACCACGGATACATCGCTTCTCTCCCGCATGAGCCAGGTGCAGGCCCGCGCCATGGAGGTGCAGCGGCTGGTACACGGAGCTCAGGGCAGCATCAGCTTCCAGGAAACGCTGCTCAAGGAGGCCATGCTGGCCCAGCAGATTTATATCAAGCAAAAGTATCCCGATGATCAGAAGCTGGGCCGCCTGTACGACGATGAAAACACCCAGCAGCAGCGCATTTCCACCTGGACCAAGCAGTTTGCGGCTTCTGCCGACGGGCTGGTGAGCTTCTACACCGACGGCTACGAAAAAGGCCTGAACATGAACACCTACGGGGATTTCACCCCGGCCCAGGTGCGCAGCATGTACAACGGCACCCCGCCGGCGGTGGTAAGCACCGTGAACACCCGCAACAGCACGGATATTTATCGCATGGTGCGCAAGGATCGCTGGGCCGTGCTGATGCTTTGCAACGAAAAGGACTGGACCCCGGTATCGGGCCGCACCTACAACCTGGTGATCGAAAGCTTCGATAATTATGTGCTTTCCGCCACGGTGGATACCTTCACCCGCTCCGGCGGGGAACTGCTGGTGCGGCTGTTGGTGGACAATACGGATTTTCTGCCAAGTGCTCTGTATCTGCGTTCCTGTCAGGTGCGCCTGGGCGAAAACGTGAACAGCCTCATGGTGCCCTCCCGGGCCATTTATGTGCAGAATGGCCGCAAGGGTGTGGTCATGGCCACGGAGGGCGGCGAATACTGGACGGGCGTGGAAGTGATTTCCGACGACGGAAACACCGCCTATGTGGTGCCGGATAACGCGGGCGTACTCTACGATGGCGTGCCGGTGCGCCTGTTCTGACGGGAGGAAAAAACGTGACGCTGGAGGATAGGGTCCGGGAAGTGCGGTCTGTGCTGGAGCGGGAAAGCGCTCCCTGGGGGCGGGCTCCCAAGCTGATCGCGGTGACCAAGTATTCCGCGCCGGAGGAAATTCTTCCCCTGGCGGGCATGGGCGTTTTCGATATTGGAGAAAACCGGGTGCAGGCCATCCGGGACAAGCTGCCCCATTTGCAGGGAAAATTTTCAATCCACCTGATTGGGCGGTTGCAATCCAACAAAGTTAAATATATAATAAATGATGTGTGTATGATTCATTCCCTGGACCGGCTGGACCTGGCCCTGGAAATTGACCGGCAGGCCCGGAAGAACGGAAAAAGGATGCCGGTGCTGCTTCAGGTGAATATCGCACGGGAGCCCCAGAAGGGCGGCGTGGAGGAAGAAGGCCTGCTGCCGCTTCTGCGATCCTGCGCCAGGCTTCCGGGCCTCCAGGTCAAAGGCCTGATGACCATGATGCCGCTTGGCGCGGAGCGGGACATGATCACCGGATACTTTACTCGGATGCGAACCCTGCTGGATCAGTGCCGGCAGGAAGCGGTGCCGGAAACGGATATGACGGAGCTTTCCATGGGAATGAGCCAGGATTACGACCTGGCAGCACGCTGCGGCGCTACCATGGTGCGCGTGGGATCGGCCCTATTTCGATAAATCTCAGGAGGAAACTTACAATGGCTGTGGCAGACTTCTTCGGCGGACTGAAAAATAAGGTGCGTTCGGTATACAACAATTTTTTCTATGATGGCGGCGAAGCGCCCGCCCCCCAAGGCGCGCAGGAATACGCGCCTGTGCAGGAGCAGCCTTACGCTCCCCAGCAACCCCAGGCACAGTGGCAGCAGCCATACGCCGGCGCACAGCCCCAGCAGGGCTATCAGCAAGCGGCGTATCAGCAGCCTTATCAGCCCCAGCTGGCCTACCAGCAGCCCTATCAGCAAAGCGTTTATCAGCAGCCGGCCTATCAGCCGCAGCCGGAAGCGCAGCCTCAGCCCCGTACACGGCGCATGCAGCATCACGGCGCGCAGCAGCAGGATAATAACGTGGTGGACTTTGGCGCGTATCAGCAGCGTCAGCAGCCCCAGGCTCAGCCCGCGCCGCAGGCGGCCCCGGAGGCCCAGGGCCAGCAGTCTGCCAGTCTGCTTTCCGCCCGGGTGATCAATGCCCGGGGCATGGCGGACTGCCGCAGCGCCATCACCCTGCTTCGCAGCGGCGACGCGGTGATGATCGTGCTGGAAAATATCACCGATCCCACCGAAATGCGCCGACTGGTGGATACTTTAAGCGGCGCCTGCTATTCCCTGACAGCCACCATCACCAAG
>JAUNMW010000163.1 GCA_030537395.1 Clostridia bacterium
GAAATCGCCTCGTTATTGATATAAGTGATCGGCACCCTTGCGGTGGCGGCCAGCAGCATTTCATAGCTGATGGTGCCGGCCCAGGAGGCCAATTCATCCGCGGAAATTTCCTCGCTTCCCTGGCGGCCCAGCAGCACCACCGGCGCGCCCAGGAAGCAATCCTTTTCCGGTACATCCGTCACATCCGCCATGATCTGGTCCATGCACACCCGGCCGATCACCGGGCAGCGATGTCCGCCGATGAGCAGGAACGCTTTTCCCGACAGCGCCCGATGGTATCCGTCCCCGTAGCCCACGGGAATGGTAGCCACCCGGGTTTCCCTTTCCGTTTGAAAGGTGCAGCCATAGCTGATGCATTCCCCAGCCGGAACGGTTTTGATATACGCGATCTCCGTGTGCCAGGACAGGGCGGGCCGCACCAAGGGGGCCCCTTTCACCGGTGCGCAGCCATACAGGGAAATGCCCTGACGCACCATCTGGTACCGGGCCTGGGGATACTTGATCCCTGCCGCGCTGGCCGCCGCGTGGAACAGAATATCCGGCGGCAGCAGCGCCCGGAACGCTTCAAACCGCTGGAGCTGACGTTGGGAATATTCGTCGCTTTCCCCATCCGCGTCGGCAAAGTGGGTGAACGCGCCGGTCAGCCTGACCCGGGGGCAGGCGGCGATTTCATCCAGCACCGAAAGCAGTTCTTCTCTGGTGCGGACCCCGATGCGGCCCATACCGGTATCGCACTTTACATGCACATCCACGGTCATGTCCAGCCGCTCCGCGGCGCTTTGCAGCAGGCGCACCCGTTCCCGGTCAAACACGGTTTGGGTCAGGCGGCAGCGCACGCTGGCCTCCGCCCCCCGCTCATTCACTGCCCCCAGCACCAGAATGGGGGCCTCCACCCCCGCCTGACGCAGGGTTTCCCCCTCCTCCGGAATGGCCACGCCCAGCCAGTCCGCCCCGTTTTTCAGGGCGGTCTGCGCCACCGGCACAAGACCATGGCCATAGGCGTTGGCCTTCACCACCGCCATCATGTGCGGCGCAGGGGCGATTGCGGCCCTCAGCAGCGCCGTGTTTTCCGCGATGGCGTTCAAATCCACCTGGATATATGTTCCCCGATATTGCAAGAAATGCCTCCAACGCGTTCTCCGCGCGAAAATTACAGCTTTTCCATTTCCTCCTGAGAGAGGCAGGGAATCTGATGCGCGGACAGGATTTCCCGGGCCTTGTCGTTATCCGATACCCGGAACACGATCAGCGCTTTGCCGTCCTGGCTGCGCACAAAGCTGTACAGATATTCAATGCCGATACCGCTGTCGCTGAGCACAAGCAGCATATCCGCCAGCCCGCCGGGCCGATCCGGCACTTCCACCGCCAGCACATCCGTCAGGCTGACGGCATAACCGGCTTCCTCGATCAGCTTCACCGCCCGCTCCCAATCCGCCACGATGAAACGCAGAATGCCAAAGCTGGTGGTGTCCGCAATGGAAAGGGACATGAGATCAATGCCCTTTTCCCCCAGCATCCGGGTAAAATCGGCCAGCTTTCCGGGAGCGTTCTCAATAAACACCGAAATTTGCTTCACGTACATGGGCCGTCCTCCCTCATTCCAGTATATCCCGTTTCCGGTTCATTCATTACGCCGATAAGCCGGGGCTTCCCCCGGCACATATCATTCCATAATGATTATAGCATATCTTGGCAAAGAAAGCTATGATTATTTTAGAGCATTTGTTTTTCACGAAAATATACGTTAAGTCAGTAAAGGAGTTGAGAGTTAAGAGTTGAGAGTTGAGATTTATATAGTGGTTTTTCCCTGCAAATCGAACGAATGACATAGGTGAACAAATCATATCTCAACTCTTAACTCTTAACTCTCAACTCTTTTCCTGACTTTAATTGCTTATTTCACATCCGATCCAGCAATTACTTCCGATTGTCGATCACCCGCTTGGCCTTGCCTTCGCTGCGGGGCAGGCTGCCGGGCTGGCAGAGCTTGACCTGGCAGGAAATGAGCACGTCGGACGCCAACTGCGCGGCGATGCGGGCGGAGAGCGCCTCCAGATCGCGCACGGTGTCGCCGATGAGGGTGCGGTCCAGTTCCACCTGCACCTCGATGGTGTCCAGGCTGCCCTTGCGATCCACCACGATCTGGTACTGGGGCGCGATGCCCTGGATCTTGAGCAGGGAATGCTCGATCTGGGAGGGGAACACATTCACGCCGCGGATGATGAGCATATCATCCGTGCGGGCCTTCACCCGCTTCATGCGCACATGGGTGCGGCCGCAGGCGCAGGGGCGGATATCCAGGCTGCTGATATCGTGGGTGCGGTAGCGCAGCAGCGGCATGCCCTGCTTGGTCAGGGTGGTGATCACCAATTCCCCTTCGGTGCCGTAGGGCACGCCCTTCAAATCCTCATCAATGATCTCCGGCAGGAAATGATCCTCCCATACGTGGAGCCCGTTGCGTTCCACGCAGTCCATGGCCACGCCGGGGCCCATCATTTCCGTTAAGCCGTACACGTCATGGGCCCGGATGTGCAGCCGCTTTTCCAGCTGATCCCGCATGTGCTCGCTCCAGGGCTCCGCGCCGAATACGCCGGCCTCCAGCTTGATTTCGCTCATATCCATGCCGTTCTTTTCCATGGCGTCGGCCAGGTTCATGGCATAGGAGGGGGTGCAGGCCAGGGCGGTGGCCCCGAAGTCCCGGATCAGCATCAATTGCCGCTGGGTGTTGCCGCCGCTGGCGGGCACCACGGTGGCCCCGATGCGCTCGGCCCCGTAATGGGCCCCCAGCCCGCCAGTGAACAGGCCGTAGCCGTAGGCCACGTGCACCACGGAATCCTTCGTGATCCCGGCGCAGCTCATGCTGCGGGCCATCAAATCAGCCCAGGTGTCCAAGTCCTGCTGGGTATAGCCCGCCACGGTGGGCTTGCCGGTGGTGCCGGAAGAAGCGTGCACCCGTACGATCTGCTCCCGGGGCACGGCGAACAGGCCGAAGGGATAATTGTCCCTCAGGTCACTCTTCTCCGTGAAGGGCAGCTTTTGAATGTCCTCCGCTTCCTGGATATCCTCGGGCTTTACGCCGATGGCGTCCATTTTTTGGCGGTAAAAGGGCACGTTGTCGTACACCCGCTTGGTCACGTTCCGCAGTTCCCGGCTCTGGATCTCGTGGATCTCATCCCGGGACATGGTTTCCTTTTTCGGGTCCCATATCACATTTTTCGCCATGTTATTCCCCTTTCAGGCCGGCGCGGAAGGCGCGCAGATTCGTTTCCAGGGTCTTGGGCGGCACGCAGGCGGCGATGGCGCTTTCCCATTTTTCCTGGGGCCAGTCGATGAACCGGGCCAGCACGCCCAGCAGCACGATGTTGACCGCCCGGGCGCTGCCTGCCTTTTCAGCCAGGTCCAGGGCGTCCAGCAGCACCGCCTTTTGGCTGACGGGAGCCTGGTCGGGATACTGAGTGTTGCCCATGATCACGGGCATGGGCAGGATTTCCTGGGTGTTGGAAATGAGCACGCCGTCCTTGTTCAGATAATGCTCCGCCCGCAGGGCTTCCAGCTTTTCAAAAGATAATACAAAGTCCGCTTCTCCGGGATCCACCAGGGGGGAATGCACGTCCTGGCCGATGCGCACGTGGGTGATCACGCTGCCGCCCCGCTGGCTCATGCCGTGCACCTCGCTGACTTTCACCTGTTCGCCCATATCCAGGGCCAGGTAGCCCAAAATTTTGCTGGTGAGCAGAATGCCCTGTCCGCCCACGCCCACGATGATGATATTGGTGTTCTTCATCATTCCTCGCCTCCTTGAATGGCTCCGAAGGGGCAAACCTGCTTGCACAGCCCGCAGCCAACGCACAGGGTATGATCGATGGTGACGGAATCCTTCTTCCGCTGCAGCGCGGGGCAGCCCAGCTTCATGCAGCTTCCGCAGTTGCGGCAGTCCGCGATATGGCAGGGCTCCTTCTTCCGCTTATCCAGCAGGGCGCAGGGCCGCCGGGCGATCACCACGGACACGTGATCCGCTTCCGTTTCTTCCTTCAAAATCTGCGTAAACTCCTTCAAATTCTGGGGATCGCACACCCGCACCACGGCCCCGATGGATTCGCACAGCTTTTCCAAATTCAATTGCGGCGCGGGGTCGCCTAAAATGTTTTTGCCGGAGGCGGGGTTCTGCTGATGGCCCGTCATGCCGGTGATACGGTTATCCAGGATCACGGTGGTGGTGTGCATGCCGCCGTACACCGCGTCAATGAGCGGCGTGATGCCGCTGTGGATGAACGTGGAATCGCCCAGCACGGCCACCGTCTTTTTGGAGAAATCCCGTCCCCTTGCCTTTTCCGCGCCGCTGGCCATGCCCACGCTGGCGCCCATGCACAAGGTGGAATCCATCATATTCACAGGCGGCAACGCGCAGAGCGTATAGCACCCGATGTCGCCAAACACGGTGAGCCCCAGCCGCTTCATGGCAAAGAACGTGGCCCGGTGGGGGCAGCCGGGGCACAGCACCGGGGGCCGGGCGGGCAGCGCCGCTTCCTTGGGCGCTTCTTCCCCGTCGCCGAACAATTGCTTCACCCGGGCGGCGCTCAATTCGCCCTGCACCCCCGTTTTATCCTTGCCGGACACGGGAATGCCCATCTGCTGGATCTCCCGCTCGATCACGGGCTCCAGTTCCTCAACGACGATCAGCTTTTCCACCTTCCCCGCGAATTCCCGGATCAGCTCCTGGGGCACGGGATAGGAAAGGCCAAGCTTGAGCACGCTGGCTTCCGGCAGCGCTTCCCGCACGTACTGGTACACCACACCGGCGCACACCACGCCCAATTTGGCGTCCCGCATTTCCATGCGGTTCACGGCCATGGCGTTGGCGTCCTGGGCCATTTTCTTTTCCCGTTCCTCCACCACCAGATGGCGCTTTCGGGCCATGCCGGGCATCATCACATATTTCATGGTGTTCTTTTCGTAGGGCTTCAGGGGAATATCCTCCCTTTCCCCTACTTCCACCGGGGACCGGGAATGGGCCAGGCGCGTGGTCAAACGCAGGAACACGGGGGTATCATATTCCTCGGACAATTGATAGGCCAGCTTGGTAAAATCCAAACATTCCTGGCTGTCCGCCGGCTCCAGCATGGGAATATGGCTGCTGCGGGCGATCATGCGGCTGTCCTGCTCGTTCTGGCTGGAGTGCATAAAGGGATCATCCGCCGCGGCGATCACCAGGCCCGCGTTCACGCCGGTATAGGCCGCGGTATACAGCGGGTCCGCCGCCACGTTCACGCCCACGTGCTTCATGCAGGACAGGGCCCGGGCCCCGGTCATGGACGCCCCGAAGGAAACCTCCACCGCCACCTTTTCATTGGGGGCCCACTGGCAGTTCATTTCCGGATACTTGGCGCAGAATTCCGTAATTTCCGTGCTGGGCGTGCCGGGATAGCTGGATACCACCCGTACCCCCGCTTCATATGCGCCCCGCGCCACCGCTTCATTGCCGATCATCAACTTTTTCATGGCTGTTCCTCTCGTTTCCATTTTCATGATGACACATCATTGATTTCGTTCTTTCGGCTTCCCCCGGCTCCTTCTCCCTATTCGCTCCAGGGTACACCTGTACAAGCTATAAGTATAGCAAACACACCGCCAAAAGAAAAGTATTTAATTTGTTCTGCGTGCAATCGGGCATCCATTCCCCCTTCCAGGAAAGGCAAAAGGGTGCCTGTGATTCTGCTGTAATCCTTTGGCTGCGTATAGAAAGAAAACGCCGCCGGAATTCGTTTCTTCCGGCGGTTTTAAAGAAGCCCTAAAAGGCGTCCCCTTATCCCGCTTTCCCAGCGGCCGTGAACAGCGCTTTCACGTTTTCCGGCGGCACGTCCACCTGCAGCGCTTCATGGCTGGGAGAAATGATGAGGCCCGTGGGGAAAATCTCCCGCAGCTCCCCCACCCGCTGGGCAATCTGGTCGGGCGTGCCGAAGGGCAGCAACTCCTGGGTGTCCACGCCGCCGCAGAACGCCACTTTTCCATAGAATTTTTCCTTCAAATTCTGCGGGTCCATCCCCGCCGCTTTCGCCTGGATGGGATGGATCACATCCGCCCCCGCCTCGATCAGCATGGGAATGGCGTCCACGATGGAGCCGCAGGAATGATAAATCACTTTCACCCCGTAGCTGTGGGCAATATCGATCAGCCGCCTGGCCCCGGGGATCACGAATTCCCGCACCAGATCGGGCGAAATCATCAGGCCCCGCTGGCTGCCCATATCGTCGCCGATCAGTACGGCGTGCACCTTGCCCCGGGTGGCCTCTAAAAAGATTTTCAGCGCTTTTTCATAGAAAGCCACGATGTGTTCATCCACATAATGCACCATTTCCGGCGCGGCGATCATATTCATCATCGCCGTCTGCATGCCGAACGCGGCGCAGAAATCCTGGAAATGGCAGGCCCACACCATCCCCAAAACGGTTTTGCCCTCGGGAGCCTCCGCCACCAGCTTGCGGCACAATTCGGGATCGATGTATTTTTCCGGGTCGGGCCAGGGAAAATTCACCGCTTCAATGTCCTCGATGTCCTCGCAGTCGGTAAAGCAGCCGTCGGCGGTGAGGGTGCGGTGCTCCGTGTCCACATTGGAGCCGTTCATGTACCAATCGAACGCCGCGTAAATGGCGTTGCAAGTAGGCGCATGATAGGGCACCTCCACGGCGTAGAAATCATCCCCCACGGCCTTTTTCAGTTCGCTGACATTGGGCACCCCATAAAAACGGCACAGCTTCTCCGCTTCCTCCGGCGTCGGATCCCCCAGCCAGCAGGCGGGCCGATCCACCGGTTCATAAGCAATCGTTCTGTAAAATCTTTCAACCCCCGTCATGGCATTTTCCCCCTTCCAGCGTATCTATTCCATGAAAAAAGTTATGCTTCCGCGTCCCGGATGCCCCGTTTTTTCACGCATGACAGCCAAGCTTATTGGAAGTCTTTCATGCGATGCTGTCAAAGCCGTATCCGCATCGCCCTCTGATCGGCTCCGGGGCCGGATAAAACAAAAGCTTTCTTTTCTTATGATTATATCAATTTTCCCGATCATTTGCAACCAAATCCAGGAAATGATTTGCAAAAGCGATTTTGCCAACGTTTGAAACAGGCATGAAAAAAACGCTGAAACCTTTACGGAATCAGCGTTTTTTCTTTAGTGGCTCCGAACGGATTCGAACCATTGACACTTCGGGTATGAACCGAATGCTCTA
>JAUNMW010000164.1 GCA_030537395.1 Clostridia bacterium
GCGCAGGCCTCAACGTTCCTTTTAGTTTGGACTAACTACGTAACTTAAAGGGCTCTTGAAAGATTCAACTAACCCATAAAACTGCAAACGACGGAGAAACGAACCATGAGTCCAGACAAACTGCTTTCCCTGGGGCAGACGGCCCTGGAGCTGGGATTGGTCAACGCCTTAACGGTGTTGGCCCTGTTTTTGAGTTATTCCATGCTGAATGTGTGCGATCTGAGCACGGACGGGTGCTTCACCCTGGGCGCGGCGGTAGGCGCGCTGGTGGCGATTTCGGGCCACCCTTGGCTGTCCATCCCCGCGGCCATGCTGGCGGGGTCGGTGTCGGGCTTTGTGACGGCCACGCTGCAAATGCGCATGGGCGTGCAGAGCCTGCTGGCCGGCATTGTGGTGAACACGGGGCTGTATTCATTGAATATGGCGCTGACGGGCAATAAAGCCACCCTGCCCATGAACAAAACGCCCACGGTGTTTGTGTTCATGAAAAACGCGTTGAAGGACACCCCTTTTGCCGGGCAGAGCACCCTGATCGTGATGCTGATCGCGGTGGTTTTGGCAGTGCTGTTTCTGTGCTTCTTCCTGCGCACGAAGCTGGGCCTGGCCATCCGCGCCACGGGCAGCAACGCGGACATGGTTCGTTCCTCCTCCATCAATCCCACCTTTACCACCACTGTGGGCCTGTGCATTTCCAATGCCTTCACTGCCTTGTCCGGCTGCCTGATGGCGCAGCAGCAGAAGAATTATGATGTGAATATGGGCAGCGGCATGGTCACCGTGGCCCTGGCCTCGCTGCTCATTGGCGGCGTATTTTTCGGCAAGCACCGCAGCATCCCGCTCCAGGCCATCGGCGCGGTGATCGGCGCGTTCCTGTTCAGGCTGGTGTACGCTCTGGCCCTGCGGCTGAATATGCCCGCCTTCATGCTGAAGGCCGTTTCCTCCGTGATCGTGGTGCTGGCGATTTCCGGGCCGTACCTGCGCAAGCAGTTTCCCATGATGCTGAAAACTCTGCGTACCCGAAGGAGCGTTCCCGGGGCTTCGGAAGGGGGGAAGGGCTGATGCTGCGGCTTGAGAATATTTCCAAAACCTTCAATCCCGGCACGGTGAACGCCAAGCAGGCCCTGAACGGCCTGAACCTGCACATTCGCAAGGGCGATTTCGTTTCCATCATCGGGGCCAACGGCGCGGGAAAATCTACGCTGTTCAACGCCATCTGCGGCAGCTTTTACCTGGATCAGGGCTCCGTTTTCCTGGACGGGCAGAACGTGACCATGATGCCGGAGCACGTGCGGGCCAAGCAAATCGGGCGCCTGTTTCAGGACCCCATGCGGGGCACCGCGCCGGATATGAGCATTGAAGAAAACCTGGCCCTGGCCGCGGGCAACGGCGGCTGGCTTTCCCGGGTATCGGGAGCGGACAAGCGGGCCTTCCGGGATCGGCTTTCTCTGCTGGGCATGGGCCTGGAGGACCGGATGAAGCAGCCCGTGGGCCTGCTCTCCGGCGGCCAGCGCCAGGCGCTGACCCTGCTCATGGCTACCTACCACATTCCCAAGCTGCTGCTTCTGGATGAGCACACCGCCGCACTGGACCCCGGTACCGCCGAAAAGGTGCTGAATCTTACCCGCAGCATCGTGGAGGACAACAGGATCACCTGCCTGATGATCACCCACAATATGCAAAGTGCCCTGGACCTGGGCAACCGGACCCTCATGATGGATCAGGGCCGGGTGATTTACGATGTGACCGGCGAGGAACGGAGCCGGCTGACCATTCATGATCTCACCGACAAATTCCGCCAGGCTAGCGGCCGCGCCCTGGATAACGACCGCATGCTGCTGGGCATTGACGCCAAAGGCGCGAAGTAAGCGGCTTGATGCAGAAAAGAGTACAGAGTTCAGAGAACAGAGCACAGATTGGATCGTCTTTCAAGCGAACGATGCGGAAAAACAATCATGATTTCGTTCAGCTGATGTTATGAACTATTCAATCTGCACTCTGTACTTTGAACTCTGTACTCTTATTCAAGCCCCAATTATTTGAAGCCCGGAAACGTTCTGTCCGAACTGGCTCAGGCTTTTTCCGCCAGGTAATTGTTCAGCTTTTCCACCAGTTCATCCACATCGGTGCCGTGGGCGGCGCAGCCGTCCTGCAGGCTTTCCATCTGGCTGAAGGGGCAGCCCATGCAGTGCATGCCGTAAGCCATCATAATGGGGGCGGTGGTGCGGTCGATATCCAATACTTGCTTGATGGTCATTTCCTTGGTGATCGTGGTCATGATTGTGCCTCCTGAATGCGTTTTGTTCACAACTTGACAAGTGTCCAAGTTGTGGTATAATCATCATAGCATCTGCATGGGCAATTGTCAAGAATTTTACGGATATATTGCCGCGCGCATCATAACGCGGGGAGGATAATGGAAGCCCAAATGGGGACTTGCTTGAAAGGAGATGCCGCCATGGACGCGATGGAAGCGATTTTTACCCGCAGAAGCACCCGGAGGATGGAAACGGAAGCCCCGCCCCGGGAATTGATTGAACAGGTGATTCAGGCAGGGCGGTGCGCGCCCAGCGGGAGCAACAGCCAAACCACGCATATGATCGTGATCACAAACCGCCGCGTGCTGAAGGATCTGGCGGAGCTGGTGCAAAGGGAGTTTGCCAAAATGGAAGCGGGGACGGATACCTATGTGTCCCTGCGCCATTCCATTCAGGCGTCGAAAAAGGGCGGCTATGTGTTCCATTACGGCGCGCCGGTGCTGATTGTGGCGGCCAATAAAGCGGGCTACGGCAACGCCGTGGCGGACAGCGCCTGCGCCCTGGAAAACATGATGATCGCCGCCAACGCCCTGAACCTGGGCTCCTGCTGGATCAATCAATTGCATTGGCTTACGGACTGCGAAGCGATCCGGACCTATATGGTTCATCTGGGCCTGAAGGAGGGTGAAACCATTACCGGCGGGCTGATCCTGGGCTATGGGGCCGGGGGAGAGCCGGTGCGGGAAGAAAAAGCCCTGCCCGGGAACCCGGTCACCTGGATCGGGGACGGTTATGAGCCGGAAAGCTGAAAAGCGCCTTCGGCCAACAAGCAAAGGAGCCCCTGCCTAACGGCGGAGACTCCATTTTCTATGCGTTTGAAAGGCATTTATGCCATTGTATCAAGGATCACAGGCGCTTTCACCATTCCACGCCTTCCCGGGCGGGGAGGCCTTCGGTCACATAAGGGTGCCTGCGCATGATGATCTGGCTTTCGTAATCCGCCATGTCCAGCAGCCAGTCCGGCGCGGAATAGCCGGTGACGGCGGTTTCTCCGTGCAGCAGCGATTCTTCTATCAGCGCCCGGGCGGCGGCTTCCTCCACCATGCCGGTGGACAGGGCGATGGCCAGTCCATCCAGAAGGATGGTTAGGGGCCTTTCCTCCGCGATGATCCGGCGGGCTTCCCGCGCAAAGGCGTTTTGGCGTTCCCGGGTGAGCCGCAGCTCCTCATGGCCCATTTGGAAGGTAAAGCCGTTCATGGGCGGCGCGGTGATCACGATCGCCCCGGACAGGCTTTTGAATGCTTTCAGTTCTCCTGAGTTCCCGTTTTTCATAAACTGGGCGATCAGCACCTTTTGTCCGTGGCCCAGGGCCCGCAGGGCCAGGCCCATGGCGGCGGTGGTTTTGCCCTTCCCGTCGCCCCAATATACATGCAGCTTGTGAATGGATTCTTTGCTCATATCGTTTCCTTTCAGGCCGGTGGGCGGGCGCGCCCTCCATCGGCATGATAACTATATCACTTCTCCGCGCTTCCCGTCAATCGCTTCCGAAAAAGGAAAAGCATTTGTTTTCTGATCATTTTCAAGAAAATCAATTGCTTTTTTTCCCCATCAATGATACAATTTTTGCTGATGGATTTCCTTACGGAAGCGGCGCAAACGCTGAATTTCCGATGAAAAATGAAAGGTGAGATTGCCCATGCGCAAGGCAAAACTGGTTCTGGACAAGGATTATATCATTTCCGAAATCGACAAGCGGATTTACGGCTCCTTCGTGGAGCATTTGGGCCGCTGCGTGTACACCGGCATTTACGAGCCCGGCCATCCCACCGCCGATGAAAACGGCTTCCGGGGCGACGTACTGAATTTGGTCAAAGGCCTGAATGTGCCCATCGTGCGCTATCCCGGCGGCAACTATGTATCCGGCTTCCGGTGGGAGGACGCCATCGGCCCCAAGGAAATGCGCCCCAAGCGGCTGGACCTGGCCTGGAAAACCACGGACCCCAACGAAGTGGGCATTCATGAATTCTGCGATTGGGCCAAAAAGGCCGGGACCGACGTGATGTACGCCGTGAACCTGGGCACCCGGGGGCCCCAGGACGCCCAGAACATCGTGGAATACGCCAACCATAAGGGCGGCAGCTACTGGAGCGATTTGCGCGCCAAGAATGGGGACAAGGATCCCTTCAATATCAAGCTCTGGTGCCTGGGCAATGAAATGGACGGCCCCTGGCAGATGGGCAGCAAAACGGCCTACGAATACGGCCGCATCGCCAACGAAGCCGCCAAGATGATGAAGTGGACCGACGATTCCATCGAAGTGGTGGCCTGCGGTTCTTCTTCCTTCAAAATGCCCACCTTTGGCGAATGGGAATACACCATGCTGAACGAGTGCTACAGCAACGTGGATTATGTGTCCCTGCACCGGTACTACGGCAATCCCCACAACGACACCCCCGATTTCCTGGCCTCCACCATGGATTTGAACGATTTCATCCGCACGGTGGCCTCCATTTGCGACGCGGTGAAGGGCAAGAAGCACAGCAAAAAGCAGGTAAACCTGAGCCTGGACGAATGGAACGTGTGGTATCATTCCAGCGAACAGGACAAGGAACTTCACAAGCGGGAGCCCTGGGGCTCCGCCCTGCCGCTGCTGGAGGACGTGTACAACTTTGAGGACGCTTTGCTGGTGGGCCTCATGCTGATCACCATTTTAAAGAACGCGGATCGGGTGAAGGTGGCCTGCCTGGCGCAGCTGGTAAACGTGATCGCGCCCATCATGACCCGTCCCAACGGCGGCGCCTGGGCCCAGACCATTTATTGGCCCCTCATGCAGGCCAGCGCCCTGGGTCGCGGCAAGAGCCTGCTGCCCCAGCTTCAAAGTGAAAAGACCGATACCAAGCACTTTACCGACGTGCCTTACGTGGACGCCGCCGCGGTGCTGAACGACGACGGCAGCGTGACCATTTTCGCCGTGAACCGGGATTTGGAAGAAGACGCCGAACTGACCTGCGATCTGCGCTCCTTCGGTGAATTCAAGTCCGCCTCCCATTCCGTGCTGCACCATGACGACGTGAAGGCCGTGAACACCGAAGCCGACCCCGACCAGGTGAAGCCCATCGACGTGAAGATCGATTTGAAGGACGGCAAGGTGATTCTGCCCGCGGCGAGCTGGAATGTGATCAGGCTGGTAAAATAACAGAGCTTAGAGTTGAGAGTTAAGAGTTGAGATTGAAGTGATGTAAATTTGATGAGTATTCATCCGGTGCATCATTCCCTTGAAAGCCAAAATAATCTCAACTCTTAACTCTTAACTCTCAACTCCGAATATGCTTGAGATTTGAGAAAGGAAGAGGCATTATATGGATTTCACTCAAACCGCTCTCGGCCTGGAATTCGGCTCCACCCGCATCAAGGCGGTATTGATCGATAAGGAAAACAAGCCCATCGCCCAGGGCAGCCATGAATGGGAGAATCAATTGGTCAACGGCGTTTGGACCTACTCCATGGACGCCATCATTGGCGGCCTGCAAAGCTGCTTTGCCGATTTGAAAAAGGACGTAAAGGAAAAGTTTGGCGTCGTCCTCACCGAAGTGGGAGCCATGGGCATTTCCGGTATGATGCACGGCTATCTGCCCCTGGATAAGAATGATAAGCCCCTGACAGAATTCCGCACCTGGCGCAACACCATTACCGGCCCCGCCGCCGCGGAACTGACGGAGCTGTTCCACTTCAACATTCCCCAGCGCTGGAGCATCGCTCATCTGTATCAGGCCATTTTGAACGGGGAAGACCATCTGCCCCGCTTAGCGCACCTTACCACCCTGGCGGGCTACATTCATCTGCGGCTCACGGGCAAAAAGGCGCTGGGCATCGGCGAAGCCAGCGGCGTGTTCCCCATCGACAGCGCAAAACCGGTTTACGACGCCGCTATGCTGGACAAGTTTGACGCCCTGATCGCCCCCAAGGGCTTCCCTTGGAAGATCCGGGATATTCTGCCCCAGCTGCTGATGGCGGGCGAGAATGCGGGCTGCCTGACCGAAGAAGGCGCGAAGCTGCTGGACCCCGCGGGCGAGCTGAAGCCCGGCATCCCCTTCTGTCCCCCCGAAGGCGACGCTGGCACCGGCATGACCGCCACCAATTCCGTGGCCGTGCGCACAGGCAACGTGTCCGCCGGCACCAGCGACTTTGCCATGATCGTGGTGGATCACGGCCTGGGCGTGCACCGGGAAATCGATATGGTCACCACCCCCCAGGGCCTGCCTGTGGCTATGGTGCACTGCAACAACTGCACCAGCGACATCAACGCCTGGGTAAACTTGTTCGCGGAATTCGCGGGCCTCATCGGCGCGGAGGTGAACAAGGGCGATCTGTACGTGAAGCTGTTCAATAAAGCCCTGGAGGGCGATAAGGACTGCGGCGGATTGCTCAGCTTCAATTACTTCTCCGGTGAGGGCGTCACCGATCTGGACGAGGGCCGTCCCGTGTTCGCCCGGATGGAGAACGCCAAAATGAATTTGGCGAATTTCATGCGCACCCATCTGCTCTCCGCTCTGGCCACCCTGAAAATCGGCCTGGACATTCTGACGAAGGAAGAAAACGTGCCCATCGATAAGCTGTACGGCCACGGCGGCTATTTCAAGACCCCCGGCGTGGGCCAGCGGATGCTGAGCGCCGCGGTGGGCGCTCCCGTATCCGTGATGGAAACCGCCGGCGAAGGCGGCCCCTACGGCATGGCGCTGCTGGCGGGCTATATGCTCTGGGCAAAGGAAGGCCAGAACCTGGAAGACTATCTGAACACTGTGGTCTTCAAGGACGCGAAGGCCTCCACCCTCATGGCGGAGGAAGACGATGTTCAGGGCTTCCAAACGTTCCTGGCCCGGTATCAGAAGGCCCTGGACGTGGAAAAAGCGGCCATCCGTTGCCTATAAAATGGGATGAATCTCAGCGAAACG
>JAUNMW010000165.1 GCA_030537395.1 Clostridia bacterium
GAGAGTTGAGAGTTGAGAAAGTATACTGGATGAAGAAATTTTCTGTCAAGTGCTTTTGTTGCTTTGCAAGTAAACAATCTCAACTCACAACTCTTAAATCTTAACTCTCCAATTAGGGCGCCAGCGCGTTCCCGCCCGGCAGAACGATCTCGGTGTCCACCTTGGTTTTTTCATCCAGATAGAACTCGATGAAGTCCTTGGCGGCACGTACCGTGTAGGAACCGGAGAATCCGTTGGGGATGAAGGAAACCAGGGCGATTTCAGGATCGTCCTTGGGGGTCAGGGCAACGAACCAGCCGTTGTTTTCAAGGTCCAAACGCACCTTGCCGATCGTCACCTGGGAAGTACCGGTCTTCCCTACCATCACATCCTCGGCCTTGTACTTCCACCCGCGGAACTGGCGGGCAGCGGTACCGGCCTCGTCAACCACGCCTTTCAGACCGTCCAGGATGTAGGGCAGGTATTCCTTGGCGCTGTCCAGGGTGTTGAATTGGCTGGCCGTTCGCTTGGATAAGATCTCGCCCTCTGGCGAAATGATGGAATCCACAATGTTGGGGTTCCATACCGTTAAGTTGGTATTCAAAGAGCCAATGTAGCGCACAACGGCGATGGGGGTCAGCAGCGTGATGGACTGGCCCACGCCCATCTGAATCTCCTGGCTGCCGCCCCATTTAATGGTGTTCAGGTAGTTCCACATGTCCGTCATCAGGGCGGCCTGCATGACCATGGTGCGGGTCATGCCCAGTTCCGTCATAAAGATGGGGCGGGCGGCGGATACCCAGTTATCCTGGGGCGTATTCATGGCCATGTCCATGAGCTGCTTAATGCACTTGTCCAGACGGGCCGAATCGTAGCTGATGCCGTAGCTGGCGGCATAGTTGGAAATATGCTTTTTCAGGGAAGCCGCCACCAGGATGGGCGTGGAGGTCATTTGCTCCTCCAGGCTCACGGTGGGGTCGTACAGGTTGGTCTGATTGCCCACGATGGAGCGTAATTCGCCCGGCAGATCAATGCCCGTTTTGCTGGTCAGGCCCATCTGGGCGGCGTACTTGTACAAAAGCTCCTGGCCGGGGTGATTGTTGTACAGCCGTCCGGCTACGGTGTAAAAGAAGAAGTTGCAGGAGTTGGTCAGGCCCCCGGCGATGTTCAGATCCTTGTGGTTCTCCGGATGGCTGGTCCAGCACTTGGGCATGTCCTCTTTCACGTTGGTATACCAGTCGAACCGTCCGCCGTCGCTGATGGTTTCGGTGGGGGTCAGTTCCCCGTTGGTCAGGCCTGCCAGGCCGGTGACCATCTTGAAAATGGAGCCGGGCTCGGCGCGGGTCTGGATGGCGTAATTCATGAGCAGGCCCCGCTCGTCCTGCACAATTTGCAAGGCGGGGTCTCCGCCCTGCACCATGGCGTTCAGATCGTAGTTGGGGTACTGGGCCAAGGCCAGGATATTGCCCGCGTTTTCCTTCCGCAGGTCCATCACGATCAGCACGCCGGTGGTGGCCAGCTTCAGGGGAAATTCCTCAAAGTCCCGGATAGCGATCTTATCCTTGTAGGTTTCCAGCCAGTCGGATTCCCGCATGCGCTGTTCCTGCAGATCCCGGGTGTAATTCACGTTATCCCGGATATAGCGCTCGGCGGCGGCCTGGTACTGGGCGTTGATGGTCAATTTTACCGTATTGCCATCCTGGGGGGCGATGTAGGAAAGCTCCCGGGTCACCTTGCCCTGGGGGTCCACCTCCACCACCCGGGCCCCCTGCCGGTCCGTAATGTTGGCGGTGAGCCAGTTTTCCATGCTGGATTCGATGCCGGCCTGGCCGATATAATCATTCATGGCGTAGCCCGCGGGCTGCAGATCGCTGAAATAATAATCGGCATTCTGGATTTTGCCGGTATATCCAATGATGGTAGCGGCCAGGGATCCGTTGGGGTACACGCGCTTATCGCCCATGGTCACGCCCACCCAGGGCATGGACATGCTGCGTCCTTCGATCTCCGCCACCGTTTCGTAGGACACATCCTCCGCAAACGGCACCGGCAGCGACAGGAACGCGTTGTCCTGCATGGTGGCGTTGATGGCGATGATCTGCACCACTTTTTCCTCATCCACCACCTGGTACTCCGCCACCCGGTTGCTGGGAATTTTGGATAAGTCCACCATTTTGCCGGTAACGCGGCCTTCCTCATCCGTGATGGAGAGCGCCAGATCGTCGGTGTTGAACACAACGGAGTTCCCGTTTTTGTCCAGCGCCAGCAAATACCTTCCGTCCGCCAGGACGGTGAAGCCAAAGCGGCGGCACAGGAAATCAAAGCTGGCCTGAGGCGTGGAATAACGGGAAGAACTGATATAGTTGTTATCGTAAAAATACTGTTTGCGTTTGTTCCAGGAGGTTTCGGAAATACCGGTGCCAAAGTTAAACACCCATTCCCCGGTTTCCTCGCTGCGGATGAGGGGGGATGTGACGGAAACCTTGCCGCCATAGCTTTCCACGATACTGATGGCTTCCAGGAGCTGCTTGGTGGGATAATCCCAGTCTTCATTCTCCCGATAGAAGGTAACGTTGTATGCCTTTTCGGATTTGGCCAGCACCACGGAATTGATATCGGTGATCATGCCGCGGCTGCCCTTGACAGCAATACTTTTGATACTCTGGTTGGCGGTCGATTCCGCGTACTGCTCGCCCTGCTCAATCTGGAGCCGATACAGGCCGAACAGCAGCACGCTGAACATGCCCACCACGCCGATCAGAAAAACGACAAAACGAAAATTCAGTTTCTGGTCCTTGCTCCGGTTCCTTCGGGAGCGGCGAAATTCATCATCCTTCACAGCAGTTCACCTCCCTCTTCCTGTTTCCGGCGGCGATACATGCCCAGCACGTAGCGGCAGGGCACCATCAGCGCCAAGGCCAGGAAAGAAGTATACAGCGCGGAAATCAGGGCCCGGCCCAAGTTCGCCAGACTCCAATCCTCACCGATCAGATACAGATATACGATAAGCACAATATTCATCAGCAGATCCATCACCCCGGCGCACAGCGGAATGCGCACGATGGGGGGCAGATCGGTTTCCCGGTAGCGCAGCAGAAAGCGGTTCCACCAATGCTCCTTCCGTTTGCCCTCGCTGATGGCCAATTGAAGGTTTTCGGCCCGCACCCGGCGCCGTTCCAGCTGCCGGTCCGACATATCGGCAAAATACTGGGCGCTGAACATCACAATGACCGGGTAGGCAATGGCATACAGCGCGGGCACGTTGGAAAGCATGCTTTCCGTCATCATGCCCATCAGGCAGGCTGCGCAGAAAGCATACTTTTTCCCGCAGGACACGATGATGATGGACAGCGCGGCAAACACCACGCTGCCGATAATGCCCCGGAAGGGCAGATATTTCATCACGCAGGCCTGAAGCAGATAGGCCAGCACAGTGATCAACAGCGCCTTCAGGGCCCTCTTCAAAGCCTTCACTCGTCATCCTCCACCGTCATAGCGCCCGGGTCCGGCGTGGGAACCGGAGAAGGCGTGGGAGTAAACGTGGGACGCGGCGACGGCGTGGCCGTGACGCCGATGGGGTTCGCCATATGGTATTCCAGATTCTCCGGCAGGGGAGTGGCATTGGGATCGGGTGTCCGGGTGGGCGCGGCGGTTGCCTGGCCGGCTTGCTCGGGCGCTGGGGTTTCCGTGGTTTCCGCCCCAGGAGTGGCTGTGGCGCCGCGCATGAAATCGCTCAAGCCCTCCATTTCAAAACCGGGAATGGGCCGGGCCGTCGCCAGCGGCTCCAGCGATATATTGCTGGACGCGTTGACGCGGCTCTGGGCATCCTCTGCGTAATACGGCCGATAGCGGTACACCGTCACATATTCCAGATGCTGAAAATCCACCACCGGTTCCAGCACCACGTAAGACTTATTGTCCTCCATGCCTCTTGTGCTTTCCCGGATGTAGCCGATGGGGATGCCCTTGGGAAATTCCAGGCCCACGCCGGAGGTGACCACCACGTCGCCGGGACGGGGCAGGGAATTATCCGGCAAATAGTACATGCGGCACATAGGCTCCCCGTTGGTGCCCAAGGTGCCCTTCACGCTGCCCTGGTCCCGGCTGGACTGAACCAGCCCGGCCACCGTGCAGTCGCTGTCGATGATACAGCGCACCTCGCAGGAATGCTCCTGGGTGTTGTAGGTAACCCCCACCAGGCCGCCGCCGCTGACCACGGCCATATAATCGTTTACGCCGTCCGAAGTGCCAACGTTCAGGGTCAGCGTGGAAAAATAGTTGTTGCCCACCTTGCCGATCACCTGGGCGAACAGGCCGTTCATGGCCTGATTGCTTTTCTGCTCCTGCAATTGATCCCGCAGGGATTGGTTCTCCCGGCGAAGCTCCTCCGCGATGGCGGTATCGTTGGCCATATCATCCAGCTTGATCAAAAGCTGCTCATATTCATATTCCAGATTGCCCCGGATTTTCAGGGTGCGCAGATAATTCACCACGTCGTCCGTCACCGTGGAAAAAACGGACTGCAGCGGCGTGACCATCCGGTTCACCAATTGCCGGGGCACCGCCAAAATGGGAATCGAGGGCAGGAAATTGGAAACCACCATCATGGCCGTCATCAAAAACAGCAGCCCGCACACCAGCACGATCATCATGGTACGCAAAAAGCTGCGCCGCTCATCCTGCTTGGTGGCGTTTTTCTTTTTCCGGGCCTTGCCCTTTTTGCTTTTCTTTTTTCCTTTGCCGGCTTTTCCTTTGGCATTCGGGGCTTCGTCTGCTTCGCTGACGGGCGCGCGGTTTCGGCGGTTCTGGCTGCTTTCCACCCGCTGGGCTTCCCGCGTCCAGGCTTCCTCCGCCCTTTCCCGGGCGTCGAGGGCGGCTTCTTCTGCGTCCTCTTCCATGTCCGCCGCCTGCTCCCCAAACGCATCCGTATCGGGGGCTGGCGTTTTTTCATGCCGGGAATCCTTCGTTTCCTGATTCCCCGCGTCCTGCTCCGCCTCCCGCCGCGCTTCCTCTTCCCTGCTCTGCGCCCAAAGCGGCAGGCGCTCCTCCGCTTCGGGAGCGGATGCGCCCAGGTCCCGGGCGTTCAGGTTTTCGCTTTCGGAAAACTGCCGGTCATTGTTTCTTGCCATGCCGTTTTACTCCTCGCCTTCCTCCCGCAGGAAGCTGGATTTTCCGATGCGGTGCAAAAGCTCAATATTATCCGCCAAGTGGCCCGCCCCCAGCGCCGCACAGCTCATGGGATCCCGGGCCAGAAGCACCGGCATATCCAATTCGGAGGCGATATACTGGTCCAGCGCGAACAGCTGGGCCCCGCCGCCGGTCAGATGGATGCCGGATTTCATAATGTCCCCCGCCAATTCCGGAGGCGTGCGCGCCAGCACATTCTGAATAGCCGCCAGAATGGCCTGGCAGGGGGCTTTCAGCGCTTCATAAATCTGTGTGGAGGAAACCTCCGAGGTCTGGGGCAGATTGGTGATCATATCCCGGCCCCTTACCAGCACCCGCCTTTCCTCCTTCAGGGGCAGGGCACTCCCCAGAGCGGTCTTCACGTCCTCCGCCGTGCGGTCGCCGATGAGCATATTGAATTCCCGCTTGATATAAGCGATGATGGCTTCATCCATCTTCACCCCGCCGATACGGATGGAACGGGATACCACGATGCCGCCCAGGCTGATCACCGCTGCTTCCGTGGTGCCGCCGCCGATATCCACCACCATGGACCCGATGGGCTCAAATACCGGCAGACCCGAGCCGATAGCGGCCGCAAAGGGCTTTTCCACCAGATTCAGCCCGTTTTCCCGGATGCCGGCATACAGCGCCGCCTTGCGCACCGCCCGGCGCTCGATGGGCGACACCCGGCAGGGGATGGTCATAATGGCCCGGGGCTTCACCAGCCGGGACACACCGATGGCCTTGCGCACGAAATACTGCAGCATATACTGGGTCATATCAAAATCCCGGATCATGCCGTCCGCTAATGGGCGTACGGCGGTCACATCCGCCGAGGTGCGGCCCAGCAGCACCCGGGCTTCCTCGCCGATGGCGCGCACGGCGTGCCTGCCGCCCCGATCCGCCACCAGCAGGGAAGGCTCGTTGATCACAATGCCCTTTTTCTTCACGTATACCTGGGTGTTGGCCGTGCCCAGGTCAATTCCGATATCCGGTGCGACGATGGCCATGTATTTTCATCCGTCCATTCTTTTTTGTTCTGTTTGGCGCTTCGTTTATTTACTATAAATTGTTTCAGCGGCGAAGAAGTGGACAGAGTACAGAGTACGGAGTTCAGATTCAGTTTGCCTATAAAATGATTCCTTTGCAATCACTATATAAAACTGTACTCTGCGCTCTGTACTCTGAACTCTCTTTCACTTAAAGAGCCCTGCGCTTATCAGCATTTCCCTGACCAAATGCATGGGCAGGCCGATCACATTGGAATAGCTGCCCTCGATGCAGCTGACGAACATACCTGCCCGGCCCTGCACGGCATAGGCGCCCGCTTTATCCCGGGGCTCGCCGCTGGCAATGTACCAGTCGATATCCTGATCCGTCAATTTCACAAACTGCACCCGAGCTTCGTCACAGCGCACGTCCTCCCGGCCATCCTCCCCGATCAGGCACACCCCCGTAAACACGGAATGCCAATGGTCGGAAAGATTTGTCAGCATATCCCGGGCGTCCGCGTCATTCCGGGGCTTGCCCAGTACCCGGCCGTCCTGGTACACGATGGTATCCGCCCCCAGCACCATCCTGCCGGGATGCTTTTCCCATACGGCCCGGGCTTTTCTCCGGGCGTTTTCCATCACCAACGCCTGGGGCTCCCCCGTTTTCAATTCTTCCGCGTCGGCTGTGATCACCTCGAACGGGATCCCCGTCAGGCTCATCAGCTCCTTCCGCCGGGGAGAGGAAGACGCCAATATCAACGTTTGCGCCATGTAATTTCATCCTTTTTCCTGCCGGATTCAGTCTCGTTCCTCCGGTCTTTCCTGTCCATTCGGGCTTTTTTGCGTACACAAAAAAGCGCCTCCTTATTATAACATAATTGAGGGGCGCAAGTACAGTCTTTTTGAAACAATTCGCAACAATTTTGTAAAATTGTTAAAATTGCTGTGTCATCTGGTCATACAGGCGTGAAAAAAGGAGAACCATGCGCAGTGAGTTAATAGCGCCCTTTAAGTTACGCAGTTAGCCCCAACTAAGGGATACGCTGGGGTTTCAC
>JAUNMW010000166.1 GCA_030537395.1 Clostridia bacterium
GGGTGAAACCCCGGCGTAACCCCTTAGTTGATACTAACTACGTAACTTAAAGGGCACTTTAAAACACTTCGTCCAAAAATGAGAATCAAACAGTTTTTCTTGAAAAACAGTGTAAAAATCCCCGTCATTGATTGACGAAAGCCCCAAAATCGTGTACTATTACAGGTGGAATAAACAGGAGGACAAACAAAGATGAATGGAAACTTAACGTTTAACGATGTAGTACACGGCTCCACCTTTTCCGAATGGTTTGCGGATCAGCTTTCCAATTTTACGCCGCTGAATGTGGCCATTGCTTTGCTGGTAGCGCTGGCGGCGGGGGCCATCATTGCCGTGGTGTATAAAAAAACGTATCGGGGAGTGCTTTATTCTCCTTCCTTCACGCTGACGCTGATCCTGCTGTGCCTGGTCACCACGCCGGTGGTCATGGCCATTGGCAGCAATGTGGCGCTGTCCATGGGCATGGTGGGCGCGCTGTCCATCGTGCGCTTCCGCACCGCCGTGAAGGACCCCCTGGACACCGCCTATATGTTCTGGGCCATCACCATGGGCATTTTGATCGGCTCCAACGCATATGTGATCGCCGTGGTGGCGCTGCTGGGCATCGCGGTGATTCTGCTGGCCATTTCCTATCTGCGGCTGCGCACGCCCAACGGCTATCTGCTGGTGCTGCATTATGACGAAGACGCCCAGGTGGACATTGAAAACACGCTCAAGCGCAACGTGCGCTTCTATCGCATGCGTTCCAAGACCGTCACCCGCAACGGCGCGGAAATGACGGTGGAGATCCGGCTGGATCATCGGGTGAACATCGTAACCGACATGCTGGATATCAACGGCGTGTACGACGCCACCCTGGTGGCCTGCCAGACTGAAGCGGGGGCGTAAAAAATGGCCCTCCCCCTTCGCCATGAATTAAAATTTATGATCACCCGCACCCAATTGGAGGTGCTGCGGCACACGGTGGGCACGGTACTGAAGCTTGACCCCAACGCGGCCAAAAACGGGGGCAGCTATTTCATCCGCTCCCTGTATTTTGACACCGTGTATGACGACGCGCTGTACGATAAGATCGCCGGCGTGAAGGGGCGGGACAAGTACCGTATCCGCATTTACAACATGCAGGACAAAGATGTTTTCATGGAGTGCAAAACCAAGGTGGGCAGCCTGATTTCCAAGCGCAGCGTGAAAATATCCCGCGACCTGGCGGAGCAATTGATGGCGTGCGATCCGGCGGGCCTGGAAAACACCCAAAGCGGCCTTTTGCGGGATATTTACCGGGAAATGCGCACGCGCCTGCTGCATCCCGTGGTGATTGTGGACTATGAGCGGGAAGCGTACCTGCACCCCGCCGAGGAGGTGCGCATCACGTTCGATATGCGGGTGCGCACCGGGCTGAACAGCATTGATCTGTTCAATCCCAAGGTGCCCACCGTGCCGGTGCTGGACCATGATGAAACCATCCTGGAGGTCAAGTACAACCGGCTGCTGCCGCCCTACATTGCAGAATTGCTTTCCTTCGCCTGCCCCGAAGCGGTGCAGACCGCCGTTTCCAAATATACATTGTGCAGGCAGTACGAAGGGAAAGAATAAATTCAGATTGCAGAGTTCAGAGAACAGAGTACAGATTTATTTTGATGTTTGAGTTCTGTCCCTACGCACAGGCTAACTTTTGTCTGCACTCTGAACTCTTGATTCTCCCCTTTATGAACCAATTCAACTCAGAAACGGAGGGGTTCTCATGCAGCAAGCCGCTCATTACAAATGCCCGTGCTGCGGCGCGTCGCTGACCTTTGGCAGCCAGAGTCAGCAGCTGGACTGCGCCTCCTGCGGCAATTCCTTCCCGCTGGAAACCTTGCAGCAGCTAAGCGACGTGCAGGTGGAAAACACCACGGACGATCAGCTGCAATGGCAGTATGCCGGCGGCGGGGGCTACACCGAGGAGGAAGCCGCCCATTTGCGTTCTTATCGCTGCCAGGCTTGCGGCGCGGAAATCATCACCGATGAAACCATGGCCGCCACCGAGTGCGTTTACTGCGGCAATCCCAACGTGATGCCTCAGGTGTTCACCGGCGCGTACCGGCCCGACGGCGTGATCCCCTTCCAGAAAAGCAAGCAGGAGGCCCAGAACGCTCTGCGCAATCACTGCCAGGGCAAAAAGCTGCTCCCCAACGGCTTCATGGATGAAAACAAGATCGAAAAGATCACCGGCGTATACGTGCCCTTCTGGCTGTTCCAGGCCGACGCGGAGGCGGACTGCACCTACAACGCCACCAAGGTGTCCACCCATCGGGAAGGCAACTATATGGTCACCCGCACGGCCCATTTCCTGGTGCGCCGCGGCGGGCGGCTGGGCTTCAATCAGGTGCCTGTGGACGGCTCCAGCAAAATAGACGATACCATGATGGAATCCATCGAGCCCTACGACAGCAAGAAGGCCGAGGCGTTTTCCACCGGCTATCTTTCCGGCTATCAGGCCCAGCGCTACGATGTGGACGCGGAAGCCTGCCAGCCCCGGGCCAATGAGCGCATCCGCCAGAGCGTAGCGGCCACCATGGCGGCCACCGTGGCGGGCTATGCCACCGCTGTGCCCACCAACACCCAAATTCAATTGCAGCACAGCCAGGTGCATCAGGTGCTCATGCCGGTGTGGATGCTGAACACCCGCTGGCAGGATCAAACCTATACCTTCGCCATGAACGGCCAGACCGGCCAATTTATCGGCGATCTGCCGGTGGACAAGGGCAAGTTCTGGAAATGGCTTCTGGGCCTGACGCTGCTCATTGGAGGCGGCGGCACTGCTATTGCCTATCTGCTGTTCAATATGGGGGTGCTGTAAGATGAAAAAGCTTCTTGCGCTGCTCCTGCTTCTGTTCCTGTGCGTGTCCCCCGCCCTGGCGGATCAAAGCCGGGTGATCGACGAGGCCGACGTGCTCACGGCGGACGAGGAATTCCGTCTGGAGCAGGCTATTACCCAGATACGGGAACAGCACCAGTTTGACGTTGTGCTGCTAACCAAAGCCAGCATAGATGGAAAGATTGCAAGGTATTATGCAGCCGATTATTATGATAACAACAGCTTTGGATATGGTAATAGTCACGATGGTATTATTCTTTTATTAGTTACTGGCGGCGGTGTTGGAAATCGGGAGTATAGCGTTGTATTGACCGGAAAAGGGCGAGATGTTTTTACAGATGAAGTACTTAGTAAGATTGAGGACGATATTCTTCCTTTTCTTAAGCAAAGTAATTACTCTGTAGCCCAGCGCCGTTTTATCGAAGATGTTGAATATGAATTATCTATTCAGCCTCAGCAGAAGCAGATCTTTAATCTTGAGGTTGATAAAACCGCTAAACTACTTGTATCTGTCTTATCTGGAATCATACATTCAATCGCCGTATATTGTGTAATTGGAGGGATTTGATAATGAAAAAAATAATTATACTTCTTTCCCTCCTTCTAATCCTTTGCATACCCGCCCTGGCGGATCAAAGCCGGGTGATCGACGAGGCCGACGTGCTCACGGCGGACGAGGAATTCCGCCTGGAGCAGGCTATCGCCCTCATCGGCCAGGAACATCAATTCGACGTGGTGCTGCTGACCAAAACCAGCATTGACGGCAAAGTGCCCCGCTATTACGCCGCGGATTACTATGATTACGGCGGCTTCGGCTACGGCGATACCCACGACGGCATCATCATCCTGCTGGTCACCGGGGCCGGGGTCGGGGATCGGGATTACACCATCGTGATGACGGGCCGGGGTGAAACAATTTTCAATGACGACGTGGTATACGATATCGAGGACGATATCCTGCCCGATCTGCGCATGAGCAATTACTCTTCCGCCATGGCCCGGTTCGTTACCGACGTGAACGCCCGTCTGGCGGATTACACCCCCGCTCGGCGCACCGCCAAGGTGGCCCCCATCCTGCTGATCGTGGGGCTGGGCATCGGCGCCATCGTAGCCTTCGCGCTCAAAGCGCAAATGAAATCTGTTCACCGGAAGCACGGCGCGGCCAATTATGTGCGGGACGGCTCCTTCCAGCTCACCCGGGTGCAGGATATTTACCTGTACACCACCACCACCCGCCGCAAAATCGAAACCCAGTCCTCTGGCGGCGGCCATAGCGGCGGAGGCGGCTTCACCGGTTCCTCCGGCACCCACCACACCAGCCACAGCGGCAAATTCTGATCGTGTTAAGCAAAAAATCGGTCGTTTCCGCAAGAAACGGCCGATGTTTTTTTGCTGTCACGGTTATTTTATTCGCATCCTTCGATGAGCAATCAAAAGGTCGAGACAATTCACAAAAAGGATACGACGGGGTTTTACCCGCAGTTATTTCACGTTTTCCTTCGCCGCGGCGGCGGCCATGGCCCGGTAATGGGCCTTTTCTTCCGCCATTTCCTCCACGGTTTTGGTTTTTAAGGTAAAGCCCTTCACCGGGCGGTAGGGCACCTTTTTCTTCTTCAGGCGCTCCTTGGCCCGGGCGATTTCATCCTTGTACTGGGGCAGCCATTCTTCCCCGGCCACCAGCATTTCATCCACCATCTGCTTGATTTCGTCCGGGGTGCACACCGCGCCGGTAAGGGGATCCATCATGGCGGCCTGATAGAGCAGGTTGATGTCCGCGTGCACCGCGGCTTCCACCGCCAGCTTCTGCACCCATACGCTCTGGCTCAGGATGGCGGCGCAGCCCAGGGGCAAGTCCCCCACCCGGGGAATGGATACGCCGTTGCCGTCCACATAGCCGGGCACCTCCACCACGCATTCATCAGGCAGGTTGGTGATAGCGCCGTTGTTCATCACATTGAAATGACCCCGGTACACCCGGCCCGTTTCCAAGCCTTCAATGATGTAGCTGCCATGCTCGCTGGAACGCTTTTCGGGAATGAACTGCCTGGGCGGCTCCTTGAGCCAATTGGGGAAATCCGTTTCAAACCAATTGCGGCTTTCCTTGCATACCCGCAGATACCCGGCGGTTTCGCCCTGGATCCAGGAGGAATAGTTGATCCACTTTGCCATGTCCTCCGGCCGCTTGCGGTACCACATCAGGTATTCAGATAAATGGCCGTTGGACTCAGTGGAATAGTAGCCGAAATTCTTCATCACGTCCAGCCGGATGTTTTCATCCTTGGCAAAATCGGCCTTTTGCATCAATTCATACAGCTCGCCGGTGCGCTCCACCCCGTCGGTTTTTACGCTGATATACCAGGTTTGATGGTTCAGCCCGGCGCAGATGATATCCACATCCTTTTTGTCCCGGCCCAGGGCTTTGGCGATCTGTTCGTGACCGTGCTGCACCCCGTGGCACAGGCCGTAGGTTTCCACCCCGCCGTATTTGTTGGCGGCCCAGGTCATCATGGCGCAGGGATTGGAATAATTGAGCAATATACAGCCGGGGGCCGCCACCTCGCGGATATCCTTGCAGAAATCCAGGATGGCGTTCACGCCCCGCTGGCCGTACATGATGCCGCCGATGCACAGCGTATCGCCCACGCACTGATCCACCCCGTATTTCAGGGGAATTTCCACGTCGGTGGCGAAGGCCTCCAGCATGCCGATGCGCACGCAGTTGATCACGTACTTGGCGTCCTTAAACGCCTCCCGTCGATCGAGCGTGGCGTGGATTTTGATGTTCAGCCCGTTTTCGTCAATGTCCCGCTGGCACAGCTGGGTCACCATGCGCAGATTGTCCGGATTGATATCCATGAAGGACACCTGAATGTTGTGAAACTCCGGCACCGTGAGCAGATCGGCCAGCAGCCCCCGGGTAAACCCGATGCTGCCCGCCCCAATGAACGCAACCTTGAAAGACATGATTTCGCCCTCCCTTCGTATATCTGTTGAAAAAAGATCATGGTATCTCTTCAGTCGAGCAGGGGGTAAAGAACCCTTTAAGTCTATAAGAGAGTTGAGAGTTAAGAGTTAAGAGTTGAGATTTATATAGTTGATTTTTCTTTCTCACTCATTGTGAATTCAGCGAATAATTGTATCAACAAAATATATCTCAACTCTTAACTCCTTTTCTCTTAAAGGGCTCTTGAAGTATGCTGAAACGAAGCGTTTCAAATATCTTTCTGGATTCTGACGGTGCAGCCCTTTTCCGATGATTCCACGGCGGCGAAAACCGCGCGCATGGCGGTGAGCACGCTTTCGCCGGAAATGTAAGGCAGCTCGGGATGGAGCAGATGATTGACAAACAGATCGATTACGCCGGACCTGGTTTGCGCGTCGTTGGTTTGAATGGCGTCCAGATCAAAGTATTCCGTGCCGCCGCCCCGATGCTGGAGCACCAGGCTATGCGCGGGGTCCTCATAAATGCGCAGCACGCCTTCGGTGCCGTACAGCACGGTGGAATTATCCTCGCCGCAGTAATGGGTCCAGGAAGCGATCACGGTGCCCACCGCGCCGCCGCTCATGGTGAAAACGCAGATGGCGTTGTCGTCCACGGATATAGGTGAACCATCGGCACATTTTTTATCCAGGGTGCACAGCTTGGCGGAAACCTCCGTCACCGTCTGGCCCAGCAAATATTGAATCAAGTCCGTTTTGTGCACGCCCAGGTCCGCCATGACCCCCAGGGCGGCTTTGTTTTTATCGAAAAACCAGGTATTGGCCCCGGGGTCCACGCTCCAGGTTTCGGGGCCCCCGTGGCAAAACGCGGTGGAAAAAGTAACCACCCGGCCGATGGCCCCCTGCTCCACCAGCTCCCGGGCCTTTTGATGAGCGGGGGTCAGCCGCTGGTTCTGGCCGATCATCAGGGTTTTTCCGCTTTCCCGGGCCGCTTTCACCATGCGCTCGCAATCCTTGAGGGTGGCGGCCATGGGCTTTTCGCACAGCACATGCTTGCCCGCCTTCAGCGCGGCCACGGTCATGTCCGCGTGGGCAGTGTTGGCGGCGCAGATACTCACCGCGTCCACCTCCGGATCGGAAAGCAGCGCTTCATAGGAGGGATAGGTCTTCGCCCCGTACTGTTCCGCCAGCGCCTTGGCCCGATCCCGGTTCAAATCAAACAGCCCCCAAATCTGAGCCTCAGGATGATCCTGATATTCCGGCAAATGCCGCACTTGAGCGATCTTCCCACAGCCCGCAACGGCGACACGAATCACAGTGATCCCCCTTTCAGTCAATAAAAGCACAGCATTTAATGAACGCTTCAAGTCTGTAAGAGAGTTGAGAGTTAAGAGTT
>JAUNMW010000167.1 GCA_030537395.1 Clostridia bacterium
GCTTTGCATCCGGTGAAAATAGACGAAATCGGGCGGGGGAAAAGCCGCCTTCCCCTAACGTGGTTTCCTCCAGGCAGCTTTTAGCTGCCTGGAGTCAAGCAGGCAACAATAGGCGGCCTTTCCCCCGCCCGATTTCGCCTATTTTCATTGTGCCCGAAAGCTTGCTATATTTCGTCCCCAGCGCAACACGCGGAGCTTCTTGGGTTATACCCACCAAGTAGCTTCGCGAGGAGTGGGTCCAGGGCCTCAGGCCCTGGCGCAGGTCTGGGGGCGCGCAGCCCCCAGCGTAACCCCTTAATTGGGACTAACTAAGTAATTTAAAGGGCTCTTTACAACATAATTGCTATGATTTTTGAACAGGCAAAGCATTCGTATGAAAAATGCCCGCCGCGCCGATGATCGGCGGACGGGCCTGAAAGGAATTCTTATTTTTCGTCGTGGTCTCCCACCAGCTTTTTCAGTTCCTGCATAAAGCTGGGGATATCGGTGAAGGAACGGTACACGGAAGCAAAGCGCACATAGGCCACTTCATCCAGCTTCCGCAGGGCCTCCATCACCATTTCGCCGATTTGCCGGGTGGTAATTTCCTCCTGCAGATTGTTGTAGGCCACCTGCTCGATGGAATTGACCACGTTTTCAATCTCTCCGGCGGAAACGGGCCGCTTGTGGCAGGCCGCGATGATGCCCCGGCGCACCTTCTGGGGATCGAACAATTCGCGGGAATTGTCCTTTTTGATCACCAGCAGCTGCTGTACCTCCACCTTTTCATAGGTGGTGAAGCGGCGGCCGCAGTTGATGCATTCCCGGCGGCGGCGGATGGAATTGCCATCGTCGGTGGGGCGGGAATCCACCACCCGGCTGTCGGCGCAATTACAGAACTGGCATTTCACGGCCATCATCCCTTTTTTCGTATTCCTGCGCAGAGCATAGAGCGCATAACCAAATTATAACGTTTATTTACCAATTTGTAAAGAATTTTTTACAAAAATATTTCATTTATGCCTCCGGTGATAACGCGCAGCCGTTTTTTCTTTCCCGGGCTTACTTGCTGCCGCCGTAGGTGGAGCTGGTGTCCGCGTACACCTGCTTGCCGGTGGGCTTGCGAGTGGAGGCAGCCACCCGCTTTTGCAGTTCTTCATAGAACAAATCCTCATCGAAAGGCAGGGTAACAGGCTTGCCCAGGAAGGCGGAAAGATGCATGGCGTTGGAGAGGGTCAGGCCGCGGATGCCTTCCTCACCGCCGGCGACCAGGGGTTCGCCCCGCAGGATGGCCCCGCCCCAGGCGTTCACCACGCCCACGTGCTGAGGATTCTGGCCATCGGTTTCCACTTCCACCTCATGGGCGGGCATGGTGGCAAAGGGCTTATCGTTGGTGCGGGTCCATTCCGGCTCGGTCACATCGTATTCCAGCAAAGAAAGCTTGTCGTCCTCCACGATGATGCGGGCCTTGTCCATCTGCACCTCGAAGCGGTTGGTGCCGTGGGCATCGCCGGTGGTGGTAACGAACACGCCGGTAGCGCCGTTTTCGTATTCCACGTAGGTGGTCACATCGTCTTCCACCTCAATGTCATGCCATTGGCCAAAGCGCATGTTGCTCTGCACCTTTACCGGCATGCCGCAGATCCACTGCCACAGGTCCAGCTGATGGGGGCACTGATTCAGCAGCACGCCGCCGCCCTCGCCGCTCCAGGTGGCCCGCCAGTTGCCGGAATCATAATAGCACTGGGGCCGGTACCAGTTGGTGATGATCCAGTTGGTGCGGCGAAGCTGGCCATATTTGCCGCTCTGCACCAGCTCCCGCATTTTGCGGTAGATGCAGTTGGTGCGCTGATTGAACATCATGCCGAACACCACGTCGGGATGCTTCTTGGCTTCCTCGTTCATTTCCCGCACCTGCTTGGTGTACACGCCCGCGGGCTTTTCCACCATCACGTGGATGCCCCGCTTCATGCATTCCATAGCGTACTTGGGATGATCGTAGTGAGGCACGCACACCATGCAGGCCTCGATCAGCCCGCTGTCCAGCATTTTCAGGGCGTCGTCAAAGTACGTTACGTCGGGACTCAGGCTTTCCTTGGCCCAGGCAAGCCGATCGGGATTGATATCCGCCGCGGCCGCCAGCGCAAATTCGGGGCATTTTCCCGTCAGGATGTTCTTCGCGTGGCCCGTACCCATGTTGCCGATACCGATAATACCCAGCTTGATTTTCTTTTCCATGGCGATCCTCTCCTTTTATAAGTATAAAAAATGCAGCTTTCATTGATGGAACGCTTTTGTTTGAGAGAGAGTACAGAGTTCAGAGTACAGATTATATAGTGTTTACAAATATTGGGCTGTCCTTTGCTTGGACAGAATAAATCTGTACTCTGCACGCTGTACTCTGTTCACTCTTGCGGTATTCACTCAAACCCATTGGCCTTCAAGTACAGATAGCTTCTCCGCAGGCACTCGATGGGGTCCTCCCCGTGGCAGTCGTCCTGCTCCACCAGCATATATTTTGTGCCGGCGGCCTCCGCGGCTTGGAACACCCGGTCAAAATTGATGTTGCCTTCGCCCACCACGGCCATGCTCTTGCCGTAAGCGTAATCCTTCAAATGGATGCAGGGCACCCGGCCGGACAGATCCTGAATCCACTGGGCAGGGTCCCCGCCGCCGGCCTGCACCCAGAAGGTGTCCACAGTAAAGCCCATATCCAGGGCGGGAATTTCCTCCGCCAGGCGGGCCAGGATGGGCTTGCCGTCCCGGTGAATGAATTCCCGGTCGTGATTGTGGTACATGAAATACTTGCCGCCCTCCCGGATCTTCCGGGCTACGGCGGGCCAGGTTTCCATGAATTTTTCGTAGCTCATGCCCTGCTCGGGGTCAAAGCCCCAGTAGCCCAGGCCGATATAATCGCAGTCAAATACGTTGTGATCGGCAATCACCTGCCGGGTTTCATCCATCAATCGTGCGGGGGGAATGTGGGTCAGGACGCACTTTAGGCCGGTCCGATCCAATTCCTTTTTCAGCCATTCCGCATCGTAGGGGCAGGTGCCGCTTACCTGCACGGTTTTGTAGCCGATATCCGCGATCCTGGTCAATGTTTCCGCAAAACCCTCCAGGGTTTTGCAGCTTTCCCGGGTGGTATACATTTGCGCGCCGATTTGCATGATGATCCCGTCCTCCTTTTACAGCAACGCCTTCAGCGCGGCGCAGGCGGCGTCAAAGGCCGCGTCGTTGCTGGGATAGCCTTCCGTGTCCAGGCTGCGGCTTTCGCCGGGCCGTTCCAGGTGGGCCAGGCCGGAGAATACCTTCAGGTGGGGCTCCACCGTCATGCATTGGCCGCCCTGCTTGAGATATTCGTTTACAATGAAAGGCACGTTGCCATCGCCCTTCCCGGCGGGTACCACATGGCCGTCGGCAAACAGGGCATCCTTGATATGCAGGTACTTGATTTTCCCCTTCAGCAGCTCCCAGGCCTTCAAGGTATCCTGGCCGCACTGCACAAAATTGGCGGGATCGAACACCCCGGCGATTTCCGGGATTTCATTCAAAATCTCCAGGCACCGGTCCGCCATATCGCCGTAAATGCCCTTTTCGTTTTCATGGCACAGCGTCACGCCGGTGCACCGGGCGATATCCGCCATGCGGCGCAGCCGGTCCAGCACCGTGTTCCGGTAGTCCGCAGGATTCTTGCCCTCCGGGATGTAGAAGGAAAACATGCGGATGTTTTCGCAGTTCAGTGCCTTTGCCACGTCGATAGTGTGGCGCAGAGCGTCCAAGTGGGCTTCAAAATCATCCTTTTCAATGTCGATTTTGCCGATGGGAGAGCCAATGCTCCACACCGTCAGTCCGGCGTCGTCCAGCTTTTTGCGCACTTCCCGGGCCTTTTCCAGGGAAATGGCGGATACGTTTTCTCCGTCCACATTGCGGATCTCCAGCCCGTTCAGCCCGTTCCGCTTCATGGCCGCGATCTGGCCGTCCATGAAAGGACTGGCTTCATCCGCGAAAGCATAAATTCGGGGCGTCGTCATTTGTTTTCTCCTCCTTTTTCAGTTCAAAATGCTGCCGCATCATAGAATCAGTATAATTTCCGCCGCATCCAGGGCCTTTGAGCCTTCCTGCGGCGCGCCGGTATCCTGGCCGGTGGCCAGCACGGTAATGTACTCGATGGGCCCAACGCCTTCCACGATAAAGGTGCCGTCCGGTTCCACCTCAGCCGCCGTGGCCATGTAATAATTGCCCGTAATAAAGAAGGTCACGCGCACGCTGAGATTCTCCGCTTCCCGGGTGTACTCCTTGTGCACCAGCTTCCCGGTTACCGCGTTATGATCGTAAACCACGCTTTCCAGGGTATATCCGGCCGGCAGCAGCTCGGCGCCTGGATCCCGATACCAGCAAACGGAGCAGACCCCATCCACAAATTGATGCGGCGCCTGATTGGTTTTCAGATCGCAGCCCGCGCAGTAATTCCAGTGTTCTTTTTCATCCCAGCGGTACAGGTGGGGCTGGATATCATGCCGAATGTCGGTGATTTCAATGCCGTCCTGTTCCGCCCAGGCCCAGCAGATCACGCAGTATTCCGGCGCGGGATCGCCGCAATAATGCGCGTGATTGCCCAAATTCTTGATCGCGCCGCATTGAGAACATTCCGACCAGTGCTGTTTGCTGTCGAATTTCCATTCCCAGGGATGGAAAACCTCGTAAACGGCCCCATCCGCCGCTTTCATGCCGCATACGCTGCATGCTTCCGGCGCAAGGCAGTTCGCGCCGTGAGAATACTCATCCCATACGCTTCCGCACACATCGCAGGTGCGGAAATGTTTTTGGGCTGTATATCCCATCCGCTCCGCGCGATGATGAAGATCATAAATGTATACATCCCCTGGCCGCTGACCGCAGCCCCGGCAGGGCGTTTCATCCGGGTCGTCGCATTCGCGGTAATGCTGTTCATAGTTTTCCTGGATGCCGCAGGTGGCGCATTTGTCATAGTGGGCGTATTCATTCCAGGTGAATACAAAATCGTGGGGCGTAAAAGGCACATGAGCGCCTTCCTCTGTGGTGGCATGGCACACGGAGCAGGTTTCAGGGAACTGGCAGGTGCTTTCATGCAGCCCGATTTCCACGATTTCACCGCAGAGCACGCAATACCGCCAGTGGAACAATTCATCGTGATCGATAGCTTCCTCCGGCACATAATGCACCCGTTCATCAATGACCGCGCCTTCCGATTTTTTCAGCCCGCAGGCAATGCATTCCGTGGGATTATCATCGATACATACGGTGTAATGGGGTTCCTGTTCCGTTTTTTCACCGCAGATTCGGCAAATCAACCAATGCTCCGTACTGCTGCGGTTCAGCGCCCAATCGTGCTCATGCTCGTTTTCGGCGAGGGCTCCTGCTGCAGCGCAAACAAGCATAAGGACGATGAGCAGAAAACATTTTTTCACGGCTTCTTTCCTCCATTTCATCACTTTTCTTCCTTAATGATCCAATAATCATATATTACTATAAACAGGGATAAATTGCAAGCAAAGTCCAGGAAAGGAACGAGAATAAAAAAGGGAGGCGGATGCCTCCCTACGTGCGGGATCAGGGATGGATCAGATCCAGATTGGGCAGAAAATCGCCGGGCAGATAGATGGCGCCGGCCAGGGAATCGGGCTGCTCTCCCTGAACGAAGAAAGCGGCGCGCTTGACCGGCGGCAGCTCGCAGAGCGTGTTTACGATGCTGTAAATCATGCCGCGTTCCGCATCGGCGTCCAGCCCCTGGCTGAGGGATGAAAGCCGGGCGGAAAAATTGAGCAGCATAGCGCCGTCCTCATAGGAAACGCCCAGCAAATCAGCGGAACGCAGGCCCTGGGGCAGCGTGGAGGAAAGCCCCGTTTGGCTGTCGAAGGGCTGGGGACCCAGCATCAGCTGCTCTATCAGAGAACGGGCGCTGAGCGCTTCGTAAAAGGGCACCGGGCGGAACACCCGGGTCAGGCCGCCCTGGGCGTTGGAAAAGTACAGGGCGCATTCGGCCAGGAGAAAACCGGAAAAATCCCGTCTGCGCATCATGCCGTCGGTAAAGCTGATCATTTCCCCGGCGCCCGTATAGGTGCCGGAGGGGGTCAGGGTGTTGATCCTTTCATCGCCGATCTGTACTTCGATGCCCTCAATGCCCGGCAGGAAGGTGGTCAGCGTGCAGCACAGGGAGGCCATCATGACGGAGCGGGTGATGCCGGCGCTGATGAGCGCGCCGTTGAGCTCATCCGTAAAGCGCAGCACCAGGCGGCGCACCCCGCCCGTTTCGCCCAGGGTGGGCGCTTCCCGCAGAAAACTTCGGAAATCCGGGCATTTGGGCGCGTTGGGCAAGGAAGCGGCCCCTGCTGTGAGGGCGTCCAGCAGGGTCAGCGCCATGCCGGCAGCATCCTGCGCGGCAAAAGACAGGGATCGGGTTTCGCACAGTATGCCCTTGCCCGACGGCGCGGGATAGTACAGCGTGACGGCAAAAGAACGCCTGCCGCCGTTCAACGGCGCGGAGGCCCGTGCCCAGAGAGCTGCCAGTTCCTCCCGGGTGTTGCTTTGGAAGCTGCCCGCGGGCAGGGTGGCCGCGATGTTCAGCCCTGGCTGAGCGCCGGAAATGAGCACGTTTACATATTGCAGATCGCCAAACTGGCACAGGGTGTTGGCCAGGGCCTGCCCCACGGTGAACAATTGCTCATGGGAAAGCCGCAGCGCGGAAGCAGCCAGGCTCACCGTGGCCGTTTGCCCGGATACCTCCACCGCGTCGGTATCCGCCAGGCTGAGGGGGATATCGCCTCCCACGGGGGCGGTTCCTTCTCCGGCAGGCTGAGCCAGAAGCATTTCGCAAAGGGCGGCGGCGCTGTGACGGGCTGCCGACAGGGACGCCGTTTGAGGCACGACCAGCAATTGGGTGCCGTCCTGGGAGGGCAGATACAGCAGCACAGTCTGCTCATAGCTCTGCCGCGCGTCGTTTTCCGGCGCGGTTCGCCGCGTTTGGGCCGGAGGCAGCGTCACCTGGGTGGTTCTCGCCGCCTCCGGGCTCACGCAGCCCGTCAGCGCCAGCGTCGCGCTGAGCAACAGGCACAAAAGGGCCAAACGATGATTCATATGACCTCCTGGAATTGAAGAATACAAACTTATTACGCCCTTTAAGTTACGTAGTTAGTATCAACTAAGGGGTTACGCCGGGGTTTCAC
>JAUNMW010000168.1 GCA_030537395.1 Clostridia bacterium
TTGGGGCGGATAGCCCCAACGTAACCCCTTAGTTGGCACTAACTCAGTAATTTAATGGGCTCTTTAAAGAGCATGACCAGATGCACAGTTGTATACGAAAATTCTGTACAATTGCATGGAAATATGATATGATTTACATGACGATACAAGGGAGGAACAGGATATGAAAGCCGAAGAATTTTTGAAAGCGGTAACGGCGATTCCGGGCGTGACGGGCAACGAACGGGCCGCGGCGGAATACATTGCCGAAGCGTTCCGGCCCTATGCCGATGAAACGCGCATTACGCCGCTGAACTGCGTGATCGCCCATAAAAAGGGCCCGGGGCCCAAGGTGATCATCTGCGCGCACCTGGACGAAATCGGCATGATGGTGAGCAGAATCGAGGAGGACGGCTGCCTGCGGCTGGAAAGCGTGGGCGGGGTGGACCCCCGGGTGCTGCCGGGCATGCGGGTGCGGGTGTACGGCAAGGAAGAAACGCTGCTGGGCGTGGTGGGGGCCACTCCGCCGCATCTGCTGCGGGACGAGGAAAAAAAGAATAATTATACTTTTGAAAACCTGTATGTGGATATGGGCATGGCCCCGGACCGGGTGCGGGAAAAAGTGCGCGTGGGGGACACGGTGTGCTTTGAGGCCCGGTACGCGGAGCTGAAAAATGACCGGGCCGCCACCAAAACGGCGGATGACCGGGCCTGCGTGGCGATCATGCTGGAGGCGGCAAAGCGGCTGCAGGACATGAAGCACGAAGCGGATCTGTATTTTGTGGCCACCTGCCAGGAGGAAATCGGCTCCTACGGGGCGCTGACGGCGGGCTTCGCTGTGGAGCCGGATTTCGGCGTCGCCTTTGACGTGTGCCACGCGGACACGCCTGGCGCGCCGCCCAACAGCACCAGCAAAATCACCTCCCTGGTAGCCACCAAGGGCCCCTTCCTGAACGCGTTTCTGGTGAAAAAGTTAGAGGAAACGGCCAAGGAGAACGGGGTGGAATTGCAGATCGATGTGGCGGCCCGGAACACCTGGACCGACGCGGATGAACTGTCCGTCACCCGGTTCGGGGTGCCCACGGTGCTTTTGTCCCTGCCCATTAAATATATGCACACCAATGTGGAAACGCTGGATATGCACGCGCTGAAGGAGGGCGGGCGGCTGCTGGCCCATTATCTGGCGGATATGAAGGAATGCTGGGAGGCCGAATTATGGAATTGAAAACGCTGTGCGAACTGAACGGCGCTTCCGGCCAGGAGGGCCCGGTGCGCCGCGCCGTGATGGAAGCGGCAAAGCCTCTGTGCGATCAGGTGAAGATCGACCGGATGGGCAATGTGATCGCCTTCAAACAAGGAAAGAAGGGCGGACGCCATGTGGTGTTCAGCGCCCACATGGATGAGATCGGCTTTATCATCATTGATGCCACGGAGGAGGGCTTACTCCAGTTCCGGCCCATCGGCGGGGTGGATCCCCGGGTGGCGGTGAGCAAATATGTGGTGGTGGGCGAAAAGCAGGTGAAGGGCGTCATCGGCGCGCTGGCCATTCATTTGCAGTCCGAGGATGATGAAAAACGGGTGCTGGGCTATGAAAACCTGTACATCGATATCGGCGCGAAAACCAAGGATGAGGCCCTTGCCGATTGCCCGCCGGGCAGCTATGCCTATTACGATTACGGTTATCAGGAATTCGGGGACGGATTCGTGGTTTCCAAAGCGCTGGACGACCGAGTGGGCTGCTGGAATTTGCTGCGCGTATTGGAAGGCAGCTATGACGCGGACGTGACCTGCGCCTTCGTGACCCAGGAAGAAGTGGGCCGGCGCGGGGCCATGGGCGCGGCCTTTGCCACCGAAGCGGACGCGGCCATTATTCTGGAAGGCACTGCCGCCGGCGATCTGGGCGACGTGGACAAGACCAGCCGGGTCTGCGAAGCGGGGCTGGGAGTGGCCGTGTCCTTCATGGATCGCTCCTCTATTCACAGCCCGGAACTGTACCGGGAGCTGATGGCGCTGGCGGAGCAAAAAGGTATTGCTCATCAGGCCAAGCGGGGCTCCACCGGCAGCAACGACGCCGCCTCCTTCCAGCGCAGCAAGGGCGGCGTGCGCACCTGCGTGCTGTCCGTTCCCTGCCGGTACATCCATGGACCCAGCTCGGTGGCCAAAATCAGCGATATTGACGCGCAGTATGAACTGGCGAAAGCCTTTGCCGAAATGTAAAGCGCCTATGTAAGGAGGAAATGCCATGTTATTGGATACATTGAAAGCCGTTCTTTCCGTATACGGCCCCACGGGATACGAAAACCAAGTAGCGGAATGCATCAAAAGCTTATTGTCGGGCCGTGCGGACAGCATGCGCACCGACGTAATGGGCAATCTGATTGTGGAAAAGAAGGGCCAGGCGGGCGGAAAAACCATCATGTTTTCCGCGCATATGGATCATATCGGCCTGGTGGTAACGGATATTGAGGATACGGGCTACCTGCGGGTGACCAACGTGGGCGGCGTATCGGTAAACAGCATGCGCTGCCGCCATGTGGTATTCGGCAACGGGGTGCACGGCGTAGCGGTGTGCCAGCCCACCAAGGGCGAAGAAGCCGGGATGCAGCATCTGTTCATCGATATCGGGGCCCAGGACAAGGCGGAAGCGGAAAAAATGGTGCGGCTGGGGGATACCTGCGTATTCGCGCCGGATTGCTTCCCTCTGGGACAGCACCGCTGGGCTTCTCCGGCCATGGACGACCGCTGCGCCTGCGCCCTGCTGGCGGAGCTGATGATGGAAATTGAAAACCCGGTCAATACGATCGTAGCCGTTTTCTCCGTGCAGGAGGAAGTGGGCCTGCGGGGGGCCTCCACCGCCGCCTATCAGGTGGCCCCGGATATGGGCGTGGGCATCGACGTGACCGCTTGGGGCGACACGCCGGAGGTGAAGCTGCCCGCCGTGAAGTTAGGGGCTGGGGCAGCCATTAAATTCATGGATCGTTCCATGGTGGCCACGCCCTGCGTGCGGGACGCGCTGATTGCCGCCGCGGAAAAGGCTGGGGCGGCTTACCAGCGGGAGGTGCTGCCCTTCGGCGGCACCGACGGCGCGGCCATTCAGCACAGCCGGGGCGGCGTGCCCGCCGGAACTTTGTCGATCCCCTGCCGGTATGTCCATTCCGCCTGTGAAACCATTGATATGCGGGATATGGAAAGCGGGCTGGCGATTTTGAAGGAATTTGTGAACGCCATCTATTAGTACTACTATTGGATTGATTGTAGGCATGCCCTAAGTATAATTGTGGTATCCCCCATTCGCCTTTCTCGGAAGGGGGTCTGGGGGAACCGCTCTTTTAGTCATGCGGCTTCAGACGCATGACGCGCTGTAAGCCAATAAAATGAGGATTACAGCACGGGCAAGCGAAGCGCAGGCCGCGCGAAGTGATTCCAAAGAGCGGTTTCCCCCAGAAATATCTTTTAATAATAAGGAGTATGATTTTACATGAAATTAGCGGAAGCATTGCTGGAGCGGGCCGACGTGCAGAAGCGCCTGGCCCAGATGGGCGGCAGGCTGAACAATAACGCCCGGGTGCAGGAGGGGGAAAAGCCCGCGGAAGACCCCAAAGCCCTGCTGAAGGAACAGGAGGCCCTGACCGTCCGGCTGGAAACGCTTGTTGCGCAGATCAATTTGACCAACAGCGCCGCCATGATCGACGGCCAGCCCATGACTTTGTGGCTTTCCCGCCGGGACGCCAGACGGGAGCAATTGCAGCAGCTGCGGAATTTCCTGGACGTAGCTTCTTCCCTTTCCGACCGGGCCCGGATGAGCGAAATCAAAATCATCAGCACGGTGGATGTGGCGAAGCTGCAAAAGGAGCTGGATGCAAAATCCAAAGCCTTGCGGGAGCTGGACGCCAAAATACAGGCGGCCAACTGGACGGTGGAGCTGATAGAAGCATAAGTCAATTTCCGTTAAAGAATTAGGGGAAGGAGGAAGGGCTTTGTATACGCAAACGCAGATTCAGCAAATTGTATCGCCCATCGCGGCGCGTTACGGCGTAAAGCGGCTTTATTTGTTTGGCTCCTATGCCCGGGGAGATAATACGGAAGACAGCGACATTGATCTGAGAATAGACAAGGGCAGCGTGAAGGGAATGCAGATGGCCTTTTTGCTTTCCGATTTGGAGGATGCGCTTCAGCGGCCTGTGGATTTATTGTCAACAAGCGCATTGGACGATGGATTTCTCCAGTCCATTCAAAAGGAGGAAAAACTGCTGTATGAGCGTTCCTGATCGGGACTTGAATATCCTTCGCCATATGATCGGTTACTGCGATCAGATCGAAGAAGCGATTGCATTGTTCGGCCGTAACTATTCTGTTTTCCAAGCGAATACGGTTTATCAAAACGCTGTTGCTATGTGCCTGATGCAGATCGGCGAGCTTTCGGGACATTTGACGGAAGAATTCAAAACAGCTTATCCCCAGCAGCCTTGGCGGCAGATTAAAGCTTTGCGGAATCTGATTGCGCATCATTATGGCGCTGTAGATGTGGAAACCGCTTGGGAAATTGTTGAAAACGATATCCCCGCGCTGCGTTCCTTCTGCGAAACATTGATATAATCATTTTTTCCGTGCGACGGTAGCGCTGCGAAGCGGGCGAGATCTCTGCGGCTGAGAATGAGCCGCATCAGCGGTTTCCGTGCGGGGGCACGGAGGGACGGTTCGAATCCGTCATGAACACTTAGCCCCAGCATACGGCACACGCGCAATCATATCCTGCAATTATATTACCATATCGCCGGTCGCCGCGCGAGGGCGGGCAAGGGGTGTACACGGAAAAATAGAAAAGGGACCCATCGGCCCCCATATGCTTTTTTACTTTATGAAGAACAGAATTCTGTTTGCAATCGCTGCTTTCTTCAAATAAATGAGGCGCACGATTTCGCTGCCGAGAAAGGATGGGAAGCCCATGAAATTTGTAACCTTCAATCTGCGGTGCGATTACCAGCAGGACGGCGCCAATTGCTTTGTGTACCGTCAGCCGCTGATCCTTCGTACCATCGATGAGGAACGGCCCGACGTGATCTGCTTCCAGGAAGTGCTGCCCCATATGGCGGCGTGGCTGATCCAAAATCTGGCCGATTATTACGTAGTGGGCTGCGGCCGGGGCGAAAAGCTGGACGGGGAGCAGATGACCATCGCTTTCCGCAAAGACGATTATCGGCTGCTGGAAATGCACACCTTCTGGCTGTCCGAAACGCCCCAGATACCCGGCAGCCGGTATCCTGATCAGAGCAGCTGCCCCCGGGTTTGCACGGAAGCGGTGATGATGGAGGCAGAAAGCGGAAAGGTGTTCCGCGTGCTCAACACCCATTTGGATCATGTGGGCAGGGAGGCCCGGAAGCGGGGACTGGAGCAGATTTTAAGCGCCGCCGACGGCACAGCGCCATTTAACGGCACCCCCATGATCCTGGCCGGAGACTTCAACGCGGAGCCAGATAGCGAGGAAATGGCGCCGCTTCGCCATGCCGCCGGATTCCGCAATGTGACGGCGGATATTGGCGTTACCTATCATGGCTACATGCTCGCCGAGGATCCATCCCAGATCGATTATATCGTGATCCGCGGGCCGCTGATTTGCAAGGACGTGCGGAAATGGACGCTGTGCGAAAACGGCGTTTTCCTGTCCGATCATTATCCCGTTTGCGCGGAGCTGGCCTGGCAGGAAGCATGACTTTTTTTGCGGCGCAGGGGGGCCGTTACGCCTGCAGCTGCTGCAGCTTTTCCGTTTGCTCCTGAATGGTGAGGGCGTCGATGATTTCATCCAGATCGCCGTCCATAATGGCGTCGATTTTGTAGAGGGTCAGATTGACCCGGTGATCCGTGACCCGGCCCTGAGGAAAATTATAGGTGCGGATGCGCTCGTTGCGTTCGCCGCTGCCCACTTGGGCCTTCCGGTTCTGGGCGTAGGCGGCGTCCTTTTCGGCGCGGTAAAGGTCATAAAGGCGTGATTTCAACACCTTCATGGCCTTTTCTTTATTTTTCAGCTGGCTTTTTTCATCCTGGCAGGTGACCACCAGGCCGGTGGGCAGATGGGTGATGCGCACGGCGGAGTCGGTGCGGTTGATATACTGGCCTCCATGGCCGGAGGCGCGGTAGGTGTCGATGCGCAGGTCTTCCTGCCGGATTTCTACCTCCACGTCCTCCGCCTCCGGCAGCACGGCTACCGTAGCGGTGGAAGTATGGATGCGGCCCCCGGCCTCGGTAATGGGCACCCGCTGAATGCGATGTACCCCGGATTCATACTTCATGCGGGAAAAAGCGCCCACCCCGTTTAGGGTGAACACCGCTTCCTTCACGCCGCCCAGTTCTGTATCGGAAATATCCACCGCCTCAAAGCGGAAGCCCTTGCGCTCCGCATAGCGCTGATACATGCGCAGCAGCAGCGCGGCAAACAGGGCCGCTTCCTCGCCGCCCGCGCCGGGGCGGATTTCCATCACCACGCTGCGGTCGTCGTTGGGGTCGTGGGGGATCAGAAACAGGCGCAGTCGATTCCGCTCCTGTTCCTCCCGGGGCAGGAGCTCTTTTAATTCTTCCTCCGCCATGTCCGCCATATCGGGGTCGGCCCGCATTTCCCTGGCTTGTTCAATTTCGGAAAGCAATTGCCTGTACTGCCGCCATGCGGTGACGGCGGGCTCCAATTGGGACATTTCCTTCAGCATCCCCTGCCATTTGGGCACGTCGGCAATGATTTCCGGCTGGGCCGTAGCGACGGCCAGTTCTTCCAATCGACCCTCCATGGCCTCGAATTGAGCTTCCATCATGGGCTTCCATTCTCCCTTTTTTCGTAACTGTTCAGTCGGCAAGATGGAAAAACGCCTTAAGTCGGAAAAGGAGTTGAGAGTTAAGAGTTGAGATATATTTTGTTGAAATGTTTTATTCGCTGGATTCACGACGAGTAAGAAAAATCCACTATATAAATCTCAACTCTCAACTCTTAACTCTCACCCCCCTTTATTGACTAAAAAACTGTGCAGGACTGAACAGATACCTTTTTTCATTATAAGATGCGTGCTCTAAAGAGTGAAACAAGAGAAAAAAGAGGATACGCCGGGGTTTCACCCCGGACCCCACCAGGGTGGTGACCACCCTGGACCCGCAATAGCGGATGTTACTTGGTGGTTTGAAAAAGCGTTGTTCCC
>JAUNMW010000169.1 GCA_030537395.1 Clostridia bacterium
CCCTCTGCTGGAATGCAGATGGTATCTTATTTTCCTATTTGCATCACGCATCTTAAAACAGAAAAAATCTAAAAAACGCTTCAGCAGCGCAAGGAGGTTTTTCGTATGCTTTCTTACGTCATCGTCGGGTCCGGGTATCGGGCGGAATACTTCGGGCGTATTGCCCGCGCCTATCCGGATCAGTTTCGCGCTCTATTTCTGTGCCGTTCGGAGGAAAAAGCGGCGTTGATGAAGCAGCATACAGGCATCGACGCCGTCGTTTCCCGGGAAGCGTGCCTGGCCTTCCGGCCGGATTTCGCAGTGATTGCGGTGGATCGTGGCCATGTGGCCGACGCTGCGGAGGAATGGCTCCGGGATGGATACCCCGTCCTTACGGAAACGCCGGTTGGCGATACGCCGGAAAAGCTGCGTAGGCTGCGGCAATGGGAACAGACTGGGGCAAAAATCGTGTGCTGTGAGCAGTACCATCGCCAGCCCATCCTGGCCGCCGGTCTGGACACTATTGACCGGGGCCTGATCGGGCAGCCTGATTCCCTGTATATTTCCCTGCTGCACGATTACCACGCCGCCAGCCTGATCCGAAGAGCACTGCAGATCCCAGCCGGAGAAGCCTATACCCTCCGGGGCGCTCGGCAGGAAAGCACGGTGACGGAAACGGATTCCCGGTACGGGGCTATCCTGGACGGACGCACAACGCAGGCAGCTCGGGATACGGTGTTTGTTTCCTTCGCCTCCGGAAAGGAAGCTGTTTATGATTTCTGCCCGGTGCAGTATCGTTCCTTTATCCGTTCCCGCCATCTGACCGTACGCGGCAGCCGCGGCGAATGGACCGATACTGTTCTTTTGCATCTGGACGATGAAAACCGGCCCCGGCAAACTTTCCTGCTGCCGGAAATTCCCGAAAAATATCGGGTGCTGGATACCCAAGCCCTGCGGGACAAACGGCGCAATTGGCAGCCTGCGCTGGCGCCCGATACCGCGCAGGATGAATTTGCCATCGCTTCGATCCTGCTGGATATGGGGGATTACCTGGCCGGGGGCCCCTCTCCCTATCCCCTGGAGGATGCTCTGGAGGACGCTTACTTCTGGCTCCTGCTGAACCAGGCCATAGAAAACCCCTGGCAGGAAATCACCTGCGGCATCCGGCCATGGAAATAAACGAAATCCGCTTCTCTGAATAGACTGTTTATATTCAAAATGGAATAAAGCTTGGCCCCCATCGAACGAGCTGGTAGGCATGCTTGAACAATGCCATCATTTGGCATCAAACTTCGGGATCGGCGTGAAACGGGATGAAAGAAGATTCTGCAAAATGACGGGATCAGCCGCCCGCGCCGTTGAACAGCAGCAGGCATACCGCGGCGCAGGCCAGGAAGCACAGGCCCAGGATCAAGGTGCGGGGCTTGGGCTCCTGCCGGTGCATTTCCTTGGCCAGCTTGTATTCATAATACCGCTGATGCTTTTCCTTCCGACCGAAGGGCGTAAACAGCACCTTCAGGCTTTTTACGCCATAGCTGAAAATGTCAAAGGCCCCGCCCCGGGCGCAGAAGGCCAGAATGCCGAAGCAGACCAAGAAAACGCCCGGCACAAAAAAGGCGTCGCACAATCCCCGGTAAATATCCGCCGGGTTGTCCGCCGTCAGCACGCCCTGGCGCACCGCCACCAGCGCGGAAACCAGCAGGCTCAGGCCCAATTCGATCAGCCAAGGCAACAGTTTCTTTTTCAATTGATTTTTCGCCCCTATCATTGGGAATTACGCTGAATCGCCCATTCAAATATGGTTTTTCTCAGAAAGAGGTCTGGGGGAAACCGCTCTTTCAGCTCCGCGGCATAAGACGCGGAGCGCGCCTTATGTCGGGAGAATCAGAACCACAGCACGGGCAAGCGAAATGCAGTCCGCGCCAGGCTTTGCAAAGAGCGGTTTCCCCCAGAAAATTCTCTCATTTACTTTAAACGTTCAGTTCCTTTTGGTAAGCCTCGAATTCCGCCTGGTTGCAGCGGATGAAGTGGCCGGGCCGGATTTCCCGCAGGGTGGGCTGATCCACGGAGTAATCATGCACCTTGTGGGGCTCGTACTCGATGCGCTTGCGGTACTTTTCATGATGCGGATCGGGGTACGGGATGGCGCTCAAAAGGGACTTGGTGTAGGGATGCAGCGGATGCTGGAACAGTTCATCGGAGGTGGCAAGCTCCACCAGATGGCCGTAGTACATAACGCCGATGCGATCGGAGAAGTACTTGACCACGCTCAGGTTATGGGCGATGAACATGATGGTCAGGCCCATGCGGTTGCGCAGATCGTTGAGCAGATTGATCACCTGGGCCTGAATGGACACGTCCAGGGCGGAGATCGGCTCGTCGGCGATGATCAGATCGGGCTGCAGCACGATGGCGCGGGCGATGCCGATGCGCTGGCGCTGGCCGCCGGAAAACTCATGAGGATAGCGGGCGGCGTGCTCGCGCACCAGGCCTACCAGGTCCAGCACCTCGTACACCTTTTCGTCGATGTACTTTTCATCCTTGATACCCCGGATTTTCAGGCCCTCGGCGATGATTTCCCGAACCGTCATACGGGGATTGATGGAGGCGATGGGGTCCTGGAAGATCATCTGCATCTTGGTCATGATGTTGTCCTTGGCAGCGACCTTCATATCGATTTCATACCGGTTTTTGCGTTCTTCCGCCGCCTGGCCGGACAAGCTCTTCATGTCCTCCTCGAACTGGGCGGTCAATTCGGCCTGGCGCTTTTCCCGATACTTTTCTACGCACTTGCTCTTTTCCACGCTGGATTCCAGCGCTTCGGTCTTTGCGTCCCGGATATGCTGACGCAGCTCATTTTTCATTTCCCCGATCTTCTGATGGAATTCAGCGGTGAGCTCAGCCTTCTGGCCGGGATTGGCGGCGCACTTTTCCTTCAGGTCCGCTTCCATCCGGGTTTTTTGGGCGCTGAACTCATTTCTCAGGCTTTTGATCAGCACGGGCAAGCCGTTCTGGTTGGAGGAAATGCGCAGGCCCTGGAAGTACACATCGCCTTCTGTGGGGTCGTACAGGTTGATGATGGTGCGGCCCGTGGTGGTTTTGCCGCAGCCGGATTCGCCCACCAAACCGAACACTTCGCCCTTCTTGATGTAGAAGCTGACATCGTCCACGGCCTTGTTGATGTAATTGCCGGAGCGGAAATACTGCTTTAAGTGATTGACGCGCAGCAGGATATCCGGGTCCTCTTCGATGCCGGCGTTCTCCAGCCGGGCCAAAGTGACCTTGCTCACGATCCTGTCGATCACGGCGGCGGCCACGAGCAGCAGAATGGCGATCACCCACACCCAAATAATGTTGGCGGCCAAGAACCACAGGACTTTGAAGATGCCCAGCTCGTTGTTAGCGTCTGAAACAATCGTCACAGCGCGGGCGAAAGCGTCCATGGCCCCTTCCACGCGGGTCTTCTGGGCGTCCACATTGGCGGCCTTGACCGTTTTCATCAAGGTGTTCATGGAGCCGTCAAAGTTATCGTCCCACAGCAGCTTCATTGTGACAGAGACAAACACATCTTTGTCCGGGGCTGTTTCATCGGGATAGCGGGTCTGCAAATCGGCATACAGCCGATCCATGTATCCCCGGTAATCGGGCTTTTCGCCGTTGACGGAATTCTTGATCATGGCGGCGAACTCTTCCCGGATATCCTGGGCCTGTTCCCTTTCCTGCGCCTGAATGTCTGCCAGCGCAGCAAAATACCGGGTTTCATCCAGGTTTTTAACATAGCCCTTTACATCAGACACCGCCGTACCATTGGCAGCGTCTTCCTTGATCAGAGCAACGACAGCTTCCACATATTCCAGGTATTCCCCGGCTTCTTCCCCATGGGCCTGGACGAAGGCGTCATAAGCGGCTTTCACATCCGGTTCCACGGACGCGGCCTGGAGCTTTGCCAGCTTGCCTTTGCCCGCTGCGGGCTTGGCAAGGCCATCCAGATATTCAAAGGCTTCCTTCAGCAAGCGGCTTTCTTCGCCGCTTTCCAGGTTGCTGAAGAAGTGCAGATAGTCCCGGCCGGAGACGGGGTCAAACTCTTCTTCCATTTGCTGGAGCGCTTTATCCGTTTCCTGCTGAATGAAGTTCTTTTCACCCTGAAGCAGCCTGTCTTTCCATTTGGAAAAGTAAGCGTTCACCCGTTCAAAGCGCAGGGATTCCTGCACGTTTTTGGTATCGGCAGCGTCGATCAGGGCGTTATAAAACTGATGGTCAAATTCCACCCGTTCCAGCGCGGTGGTCTTTTCTTCAAAGGTGTTCAGCCAGCTGTTGATAATGCCCCAGGCACCGCTGCTGGTAGCCACGCCGTAAATGGTCACGCCCACGGCAATAGCCACCATGACCCAGCCGATGATCCTCAGCGCCGTGGCAATTCTTCTTCCCGCTTTCATGCTTCAGCGCCTCCTTTCATGGCTTCCTGGGCTTCCCGGTCCGCCTGCTCCTTCTGCATGCGGCGGATACGATCCGTCACGATGGCAGGGGGCTCCACCTTGGGAGCGTCGGGATGCATGAGCCACGTGGCCGCCCAATGGGTATCGCTGACCTTAAAGGCCGGGGGCTGCTCCTCAAAGTCGATCTGCATGGCATACTTGTTGCGGGCGGCAAAGGCGTCGCCCACGGGGGGCAGGATCATATCCGGCGGGGTGCCGGGAATGGCCTCCAGTTTTTCCTTGGTTTCCAGGTCGGGCATGGAGGAGAGCAGCGCCCAGGTGTAGGGATGGCGGGGATCATAGAACACATCGTCCGCCGTGCCGTATTCCACGATCTTGCCGGCGTACATGATGGCGATCTTGTCGGCCATGTTGGCCACTACGCCCAGGTCGTGAGTGATGAAGATAACGGACAGCTTGCGTTCTGCCTTCAGGCGGTTGATCAATTCCAGAATCTGGGCCTGAATGGTCACGTCCAGAGCCGTCGTCGGTTCGTCGCAAATCAGGATATCCGGGTTGGCCGACAGCGCGATAGCAATAACGATGCGCTGGCGCATGCCGCCGGAGAATTCAAAGGGATACTGGCGATAGCGCTTGTGGGGCTCGGGAATGCCCACTTCCTTCATCAGCTCGATGGCGCGGTGGCGGGCCATGCCTTTGGAAAGCTTGAAGGCATAATCCTCCGCCCGGGCCTTCATGGAATCGATCATTTCCAAAGCCCGTTCGTCGTAGCGGCCCTGGGGACCGGCGGCAATCTGGTCTTCAAAGTGCTTTTCCAGGCCGGACACCATATCAATCAGGCTGTTTTTCGCTGCGTCGATGTCGATCAGGTTCATGGGGATCACAGAAGGCGGAACCTTGCCCTTGGCCTTTTCCTTATTGAACTTTTCGGTATCCTTGGCAAAGCGCGCCTTTTCCTTGGGGTTCTGGCGGAAAGCGCGGAAATATCGGTCCAGCAGGGCTTTCACGCCGCTGCGGTACACATAAGCCTGGCTGTCCTTATCCAGCTGCAAAGGATCGATGGAGGCTTCCACCGCGGCGGCGGAGGCTTTCAGCGCTTCATTGCATTTGCTCTGCTCCAGCGTTTCCGCCTGGAAAACGGGCAGGGCGGCCTTCAGGGCGGCCACAGCCTTTTTCTTGCCCTCGATAGACTGCTTTTCGGAATACGCCAGGGCTTTTTCCACATCCTTGCGGAAGGAGAGCATGAAGCCGTCGTCCAGCGCCTTGCGGGCCTGAGCGTTGATGGCGGGAATGTTTTCCCGCTGGGGATCGGGGGCTTTGCCCTGCTTTACGGAGTAGCCGATGCAGAAGAAATTGGGGCTTTCAGCGTTCAAAGGAGCGTTCAGCGTGTCCTTGATTTCCTGCAGCAGGCTTTCCAGTTCCGTTTGCTGCCGGGCCACATAGCTCTTTTTGTATTCCTGGAGCTTTGTGGAGAAGCCGGTGATTTTGGCGTCTCCCTTCCGGAAGGTGTAGGGGTTATAAACGCCTTTCAGGGCGTGCACGATGCGGCCGCAGGCCTCCCGGGCGTCCTTGTCATCGTGCCGGATAATAGCGCTTTCCACTTCGTCCACGCCGTCCAGGGCCTCCACCATGGCTTCGGTGGCTTCCTTGTAAGCGAATTCCTCCTTGACGGCGATCTTCACGAAATCGTCAAATTCCTTGGCTTTTTCGCTCACATTTTGGATGCCGCCCGCGGCGTTCATTTTTTCTTCCAGGGTTTTCAGGGTTTTATTGAAGGATTCCCGGCCGTCCCGGCGGCGCTCCTTGTTGTTCAGCAGCATGGCTTCCGTCAGCTGCCGCCCAATACGCATGACGGGGTTCAGTGCGCTCAAGGGGTCCTGGAACACCATGGCCAGCTTGTGGCCGCGCAGATTATGGAATTCCTCCTCGGGGATTTTCAGCAAATCCTTGCCGTCGTAAATGATTTCGCCGCCGTCCACCATGGCGTTGCCAGCCAAAATGCCCATGACGGCACGGGTGGTAACGGATTTGCCGGAGCCGGATTCCCCGGCGATAGCCAAGGTTTCGCCTTCCTGCAAATCGAAGGAAATATCGCGCACAGCCCGAACCGCGCCGTTGGTTGTGCGGAAGGATATGGTCAGATGTTTTACTTCCAGCTTTGCCATCAGTTATCCGCTCCTCTCAACGAAGGATTCAGCGCGTCGCGCAGGCCGTTCCCGAACAGGTTGAAGCAAATTTCCAAAATGGCGATGAAGATGGCCGGGAACATGATGATGTGGGGATAGGTGTTCAGGTAGCCGTTGCCGTTGGACAGCATGGTGCCGATGGATGTGACGGTGGAGGAGGTGTCCAGGTTGATGATGTGCAGATAGCTCAGCATGGATTCCGAGAAGATGACGCCCGGAATGGTCATGACCGCGCCGGTGACGATGGTGCCTAAGGAGTTGGGGAAAATGTGCTTAAAAATCAGCCGGCTGTCGGAAGCGCCCAAGGTGCGGGCCGCCAGCACGTATTCCTGGCCCTTGAAGCGGTAGAACTGGGTACGCACGCGGGAGGCGGTGCCCACCCAGCCGGTCATGATGTAGGCGAACAGCAGCGACACCACCGGGCCCACATTGGCCGCCAGGTGCAGCTGGAACAGCGTGGCCACCACGATGACGGGCACGCTGGCCAGTATATCGGAAATG
>JAUNMW010000170.1 GCA_030537395.1 Clostridia bacterium
AACCCATTAACATTCGAAATGGTGTTTAGAGTTAAGAGTTGTGAGTTGAGATATTATTTGTTGATACATTTTATTCGCTGGGTTCGCAGTGAGAAAGAGAAAACGACTATATAAATCTCAACTCTTAACTCTTAACTCTCCTATTGACTTAAGGTGTTCTTTCAAAAAAACATCGCCAACAAAGAAGGTACCTGCCATGAATCGTCCCAACATCATCATGATCATGACGGATCAGCAGCGGTTTGACGCCATGGGCTGCGTAAATCCCACGGTGATCACGCCCGCCATTGATTCCCTGGCCCGGGAGGGCATTTTGTTTGATCAGGCGGTTTGCCAATGTCCCATGTGTGTGCCCAGCCGAAATTCCCTGATGTTCGGCATGTACCCGTCTCAAACTGGCGTACGCACCAATCGTGGCGCGCTGCTGGATGAAAGCCGTCTGCCCGCCGTGCCCCTGCCCCAGCTTTTGCACGATGCCGGTTATTTCTGCGCAGGCTTTGGCAAAACCCATTGGAACAACACCCGACCCGGCGGCATGGGCTCCCGGCGCGGCTTTGACGTGCGCGCCGAAGGGCAAAGCCGCCAATCCATCCTGTGCGAAGAAGGGGCGGTGATGATGGACGACGAGGACCCGGAGGGCCTGACAGCCTATTACGAAGAAACGGCGGAATTCGGTTCCGGTGAAGAAAACGCTTTGGGCTATATCGGCAAACCCAGCAGCCTTCCCAAAGAGCATCATCGGGATGGATTCATCCATAAAAAGTGTATAGAGTTTCTGGACAGCTATCAGCCGGACGGACGCCCTTTGTTTTTATATTTTTCCCTGATCAAACCCCACGCCGGCTTCAATATCCCGCCGGAATTTGAAAACATGTATGATCTATCCGCCATTCCGGATATTCCTGCTCCCCCCTGGCAGGAGGAGCCCGATACCCATATTGTCGCCGCCATGAAGGCCAGCGCTTCCCTGCATGATGTGCATTATCGCCGCAGGGAAGTGCTGGATAAGCTTTCAGCTGAAGAAAAGCGGCGCGTTACCCTGCGGTATTACGCCAACTGTACCTTTATGGATTTCTTTATCAGCGACGTGCTGCATAAAGTCCAGGAAAAGGGCCTGGATAAAAACACGCTTTTTGTGTTTCTGTCCGATCATGGGGAAATGCTGGGCGAGCGGGACAACCGATACAGCAAGTATTGTTTGTTCGATTCCAGCGTTCGGGTGCCGCTGATCCTGGCCGGGGATTGCCTTTCCCCCGCGCTTCATGGCACGCGGGACAGCCGATCCGTCATGCTTACTGATTTGGTGCCCACGCTGTGCGCCGCGGCAGGCATTCAGCCCGACCCCCGGCTGCCGGGGAAAAATCTTTTGGATACATGGCAGCGTTCCGGCGCATTCTGTGAGTTTCATGGCGGCGGCACAGAACGCGTACCTCCGGCTCCGGCCTGGATGTGGCGCAATGCGCAATACAAGCTGATTCTCTTCCGGGATGGTTCTGTGCTGGATGATACCGCCCTGCGGGGCGAGCTTTACGATCTGAAAAAGGACCCTCACGAATGGAACAATCTGTATCATACTCCGGAATATCAAGCCGTGCGCGCTCAAATGACCCTGGATCTGCTTGCTCATATATCCACCGCATTTGCCAAAGGCCCCGCGTTCGGGGATTACCGCGGTCTGGAACCCCTGACGCCGCCGGAAGAATAATTGAACCTTCGCTTCCAAGAAATACGAATAGAAATCCAAAATCAAATCAGAGCAGAGGTTTGATCCGCTGCTCTGATTTATTGTTTGCTTGATCATTGCTTAATTGCCGGGCGTGTCATTGTTCAGCCGCTGGCGGGCAACCAGCTCGGCAAAAATGCCGTTTTTCTCAATCAACTGATCATAGGTGCCGTCCTCCGCAATCTTTCCTCCATCCAGCACCAGAATCCTATCGCAGCGGCGAATGGTGGACAGGCGGTGGGCGATCACAATGCGGGTACACTTCATCCCGTCCAGCGCTTCGGATACTTTTTTCTGGGTGATATTGTCCAGGGCAGAAGTGGCCTCATCAAACATCAATATCTTGGGCTTGGGTGCGATGGCCCGGGCAATCATCAGCCGCTGACGCTGACCACCGGAAATGGTGCCGCCGCCCTCCTGCAGCACGGTGTGCATGCCCATAGGCATATCCCGGATATCATCGGCGATTCCGGCAATTTCAGCGGCCTCCCAGGCTTCGGAAAGCTTCAGCGTTGGCGCGGAAATAACGATGTTATCAAAGATGGAGCCGGAGAAAAGCTTGCCGTCCTGCATTACCGTGCCGATCTGACGGCGTACGGAACGGGCATCCAGCTTCTGCAAATCCTTCCGGTCGTAATAGATGGCGCCCCGGTTGGGTTTTTCAAAGCCCAGCATCAGCCGCATCAGCGTGGATTTTCCGCAGCCGCTGCGGCCCACAATGGCCACATACTGGCGGGGGCGGATGGTCAGGGAAAGGTCTTCAAACAGCGGTTTGCTGTCCGGATCGTATCCGAAGGTAATATGGGAAAGCTCAATGCCGCCGGACAGGGACGTGACCGTTTCCAGCCCGTCAGACAGTTCCGGCTTGGCGTTCAAGAGCGGCTTGATCAGCTCGATACTGGGCTTGATGGAAGCTGCCGTGACAGCAACGGAGGCCAGGGCGGAAAATGCGCTGGAAATGTAAGCGTAGGCAGAATTGAACGCATAATAATCCGCCACAGTGATGCCGCTGCGAACAGAAACAAAGTACATGATCGCCGTACCGATCAGCGAAATGGTCCCGGTAATCACCCCGCTGAGCCGAATGATGGCGGGAGGATTATAGTCAAGCTCCGCGCTTTTGGAATACAGATCGGTCCATTTGAAGAACGCCCGGTTTTCCGCGCCGGAAAGACGGATTTTTTGAATGCCCGTGATCAGGGAAAACACCAGGCCTCGTTCCTTGGCGGTGTACACCATTTTTTCTTTATTGATGCGCATCTGCACCGCCGCGGACAGCATGCTGACGGCCAGGGTCAGGATGGTCACGATCAGGCTGGGCCATACCAGGCTGCGGGCATAAGCGAAAATCTGGGTGAGATACACCAGTGAGAATAAGCCGGTGATACCTGTGGAAAAGATGGAATCCACCATCGTATCACAAAGGGAATCCATGTAGCCGATATACTGGTTCAGCTCGCCCGCGGAATAATCCTTAAAAAACGCGGCGGGAAGCGACAGGATGCGCATCATGGACGCCGCACCCACATTCACATTCAGCTTAAACCGGATACGGTTCAGCAGCAGCGATCGGATAATGGAAAACATCAGGCTCCCTGCCGTGGCGAAGAACAGGAAGGACATAACGGCGCCTAACAGCTGCATGCTGCCGTAGCCTACCACCGTGCCCATCAGCAGCCGATTCAGGCGCGGCATCAGCATGCCCACCAGCGTGACCGCAAAAGCCGCCAGGGCGAACCCGGCCAGATCCCGGGCCGTAAGGCAGTTTTTCATGTACAGAAACAGATCCCGCAGCTTCAATTCCCGCATGGGCAATGGCCGATAAAAACACAGCGCCTCTTCGTCCAACTGTTTTTCTGTCGCCGCATTCACCTTTTCCCGCTTGCCTGTACGCGGATCTGTGTATTCATATCCGCCCAGATCAGAGGGCAGCACGGCAATCACAGTACCGTCATCCTTGAGCGTGGTGATCATGGCCCCCATGGCGTCCTGACTCCAGCCTTTGGTAAGGATGATTTCCCGGTATAATACGCCGGTGGAAGAAAGCAGATAATCCAAACGATCCCGAAGGCCCTTGATTTTGGGCGGCACTTCCTTTTCCTTGATGCCCATATGCTTGAGCAGCGCGGCCACAGCGTCGCTCACGTCGGCCTCGTCGTCCAGCAAACGCATGGTTTTCCGTCCGGTTACGGAACGGGCAAGGTTTTCAAAGGAATCGGAGAGAAGCTCGCGTTCATGTTTTTTTCGGTATTCAATTTGCTCGTCAAACCAACCCACAACTTCTCGCCTCCTTACTCATTGCTCACCAAGCTGGCATACAGGCCGCCTTGGGCGTAAAGCTGGTCATGGGTTCCCCGTTCCACGATTTTACCCTTATCCAGCACAATAATTTCATCGCAGTCCCGAATGGTGGAAAGCCGGTGGGCGATCACGATGCAGGTGATGCCCCGCTCGCTGATGGACTCGATCACTTCATGCTCCGTTTGCGCGTCCAGAGCGGAGGTGGCTTCGTCCATGATGCAGATGGTAGGATCCTGAGACAGGGCCCGGGCGATCTCCAGCCGCTGGCGCTGTCCGCCGGATAAATCCCGGCCCCCTTCCAGCAGCTTATGGGAAAAGCCGCCGTCGCGGACGATGATATCGTCGTAAATACCGGCATCCCGGGCGGCCAGGATCACTTCAAAGTCCTCGATGGAATCATCCCACATTTTGATATTATCGGAAATCGTGTCCTCAAACAGCGTGATATCCTGATCGATCACGCTGACGGAGCCGGTAAACACATCCCGGTCTATTTCGCCGATGGGCACACCGTCAAAGGTGATATCCCCGCTCCAGGGTTGATACAGACCGGAAATCAATTTGGCCAGGGTGGATTTTCCGCATCCTGTGCGGCCCACGAAGGCGATTTTCTGCCCCGGCTTCACCGTCATGGAAAAATCGGTGATCTGCGGAGTGCCCAGCCGGGAATAACCGAAGGTAACATTTTTCATTTCAATAGCGCCGGACAGCTTTTGGTATTCTTCTTTTTTTGTTTTAGGATCAAAGCAGGGGTCCTCCCGGTAGCTCATTACGTCGTCCACCCTCTCCATCTGGGTGATCATTTCCTGCAGGGATTGGCCCGCATTGATCAGCGCTGTGGCGGGAGACATGAAGGAGCTTAAAAAGCCTTGAAAGGCCATCACCATACCGATGGTGAATTCGCCCCGGATCACCAGCATCACGCCCAGCCCCAGAACCGCCAGATTGGCGAAGGCGGTAATGGTCATAGGCATCGCGCCCAGGAAGGAATTGAGCCTTGTATACGTCACGCTTTGGGTGTTCACGCTGGCCTGGTATCCGGCCCACTTTCCGAAAAAGCCGTTTTCCGCGCCGCTGGATTTGATGGTTTCAATCATGCGGATACCGCTCATGGTGGCGGAGGAAAGCTTGGCAGCGTCTCGCTGCTGCACCCGCGTGATATTGACCCGCTTGGCGGTAATGATGGAAGAAACCGCCATGTTCAGGAAAATCGCCCCCACACCAACCAGGGACAGAAGCCAGCTGTAACGGAACATGACCACCAGATAAAACACCATCATGGCGGCGTTCAAAAGCAGCGGAGCGAAGGTGTTCACCAGGGTGCCGGCAATGGCGGCATTGGTGCTTTGCCGATCCGCAATATCAGCGGAAAGCCGCTGGCTGAAAAACTGCATGGGCAGGCGCAGCACCTTCCACAAATAGGATGAGCTGCCCACGGAAGCCATTTTGCCCTGGATGCGCAGGGAATACACCGCTGAAATCCAGTTGACGGTGATGCTGATCAGGATCAGCCCGCAAAAGCCCAGCATAAAGGGGCCCAGCCATTCGGGATTCTTCCCGGTGAGCAATCGATCCAGGAAAACACGGCTGAATACGGGGCTGACGATCCCCAGAAGCGAACTGATCGTAACGGTCAGAGCCACGAAAGCCACCGCCGTTCCCGTGCCCTTCAGGCGTTCCTTTGCATAAGAGAAAACGGATTTGGGCTTGCCGGACGGCACAAAGCCTTCATCCGGCTCAAAGGTGATACAAACGCCGGTGAACTCCCGGTCGAATTCCTCCCATTCCACCGTAACGCGACCCCGGGCCGGATCATTCAGCACAGCTTTTTTGCCTTGGAAGCCGCACAATACCACGAAATGATTGAAGCCCCAATGGATGATGGCGGGAAATGGTCCCTCATCCAGCAGATCCTCCGGCTCCACCCGCCAGGCGTTTGCTTTCATGCCATAGCTTCGGGCAGCCACCATGATGTTTTTCGCGCTGGACCCGTTGGTGGATACGCCGCAGTCCACCCGGGCCTGCTCCAGCGGAATAAACTTGTGGTAGAAGTGCATGATCATGGTCAGCGACGCCGCGCCGCACTCCAACGCTTCCATCTGCATGATCACAGGCACCTTGACTACGCCTTTTTCCACTGGCTTTGGCACTTGTTTTTGCTTGAGCACGGATTCCCGCCTCCCTTACTGCAGCAGCAGAGAAATAGGCCGCAGCCGCTCTGTGACCACATCCCCGATATACATACCGTCGGCCAGATGCCCCTCCACCGGAACCTCCAACGCCGCGTCTCCGATTTTCATTCCGCCGTACAGTCGGATATAAGGATTGGTTTCCTCGGAGATATACAGGACGTCATATGCAGGTTCTTCCCGCAAAGGATACGTTTCCCCGTTGATGGAGATGGACCCCTGCTTCGCAGCGCTTTCCATTTTACTGTAAGGCACGTAGCAAGTGGCGTTCCCGTCCTTGACCACTACTGCAAAATGCCCCGTGGTTTCGATGCTGCCGAATATGCCCCACAGCACTGCGCCGAACAATACCATGATCACCGCCGCCAGCACAAGCCACACACCTGGCGACGTAACCCGGAGATAATCGTTCAGCGATTCGGGGGATTCCACGGCTTCCAGGCTTTTTTCGCGAAACAGCTTCACTTTCTTTTCTTCCGTTTTTGCTTCCATGGTCATTCCTCTTTCTTTTTGATTTCGGGAAATACATTGTATGTTTATTCGCAATCGTAAAACGGGCAATTTCCCGTTTACATCCAAACTGCAAGCATCGTTTCTTTCATTATAAGCTATATTCCAGCTTCCGTCAAATGATTTTTCATACAGAAAGAAAATGAAAATCTACATTCCCATAAAAAAACGCCATTCGGCATGATGAACCAAATGACGTTTGGAAAGGCTTGTCCGCGTATGAAATTACGCTTCCTTGGCCAGTTCAACCAGCTGAGCGAAAGCAGCGGGATCATTCACAGCCAGGTCAGCCAGCATCTTGCGGTTGACTTCGATGTTCTTCTTCTTCAGGCCGT
>JAUNMW010000171.1 GCA_030537395.1 Clostridia bacterium
TTCCTGGATTGGTACATCGCCGCCCTGATCACCGGCTCCATCCTGGGCATGAACCGGAAACTGCTGGTGAAGGCCGCGGCCCGTTACTTCCCCGCCATCTTCGGCGGTCTGATCCTGGCCTTCGGCCTGTGCATGGGCGTGGCTGCGCTGATGGGCTATCCGGTCATGAACGCGCTGCTGCTCATCGCCCTGCCCATCATGGGCGGCGGCATGGGCGCCGGCGCGACGCCCCTATCCAAGATCTTTGAAGCCAGCTCCTCCATGAGCGCGGCGGAAGCCCTTTCCGTCATGACCCCCGCCGTGGCCATCGGCAACGCCGTGTCCATCGTGCTGGCGGGCGTGCTGGTGAAGGTGATCAAGGGTACGCTCAACGGCAACGGTCAGCTGATGAAGGCCGGCCACATGGACCCCAAGGAGCTGGAAATCAGCCCCGAAATGCAGCAGAAGCGCGATCATATCGATGTAAAGAACCTGGGCATCGGCCTGCTCACCTCCGGCGCGTTCTTCGCCTGGGGCTTCATCCTGCAAGGGCTTTGGAATGCTCTGGGCACCGGCATCACCATCCACGCCTACGCCTGGATGATCATCACCGTGGCCATCTGCAAGATCACCAACATTGTGCCGGAACGCATCGAAGTGGCCTGCTTCCAGTGGTTCCAGTTCGTGATGAAGAATCTGACCAACATGCTGCTGGTGGGCATCGGTATCTGCTATCTGGATATCGGCACCGTGATTTCCAGCTTTTCCGTCACCTACCTGCTGCTCTGCGCGGCCACCTGCATCGGCGCGTTCGTGGGCGCTGCCCTCATCGGCAAACTGGTGGGCTTCTATCCCTTTGAAGCGGGCATTACCGCCGGCCTTTGCATGAGCAACATGGGCGGCACCGGCGACGTGGCCGTGCTTTCCGCCGCGAACCGGATGGAACTGATGCCCTTCGCGCAGATTTCCTCCCGCTTGGGCGGCGCGGTCATTCTGCTGCTGGCCAGCCTGATGCTGTCCATCCTGGCCCAGTTTATCGTGACCAGCAACCCCGAGGCCGCCAGGCAAGTGCTGGAAGCCGCCAAAGCAGCTTCCATGATGCTGCCGCTGGCATAAGCCGAATGATCGTAACTTGGTAGAAACACCTGAGCATAAAGGGGGATATATCCAATATGAAATCCAAAATCATTGCCCTCCAGAATTCCGGTCAGGGCTTTGTGGACGCCCAGAAGGAAACGGAACAGTTTGCGCTGGAAGAGGCGAAGCTTTCCAATGAACAAACGCTGCATCTGTGCCTGATCACGGAAGAAATGCTTTCCCTGCTGCGCAGCGTAACCGGCGATTTAACCGCGCAGTATTGGCTGGAAAATGAGGATCACGCCATCACGCTTCACCTGACGACCAAGCAGAAGCTGGGCAACACCCAGCGCATCGACCTGATTCAGTCCACCACCAGCGGCAAAAACGAAGCCGCCAAGGGCTTCCTGGGCAAGCTCCGGGAAGCGTTTGAACAGGCCATGTCCATCGGCGCGGACGTGGATCGTTTCTACGGCGCGGACGGCTATCAGGCGGGGGCGGATATCAGCGATGAAATCATCGCCACGCCGCAATGGGACAAATATGAACGTTCCGTTCTGCTTTCTTTGACGGACGACATAAAAATCAGCATTCAGGGCGGCGTCGTGGATTTGACAGTCCTGAAAAAGTTCTAATGGTTCATCGGGAAAGCTTGAAGGAAGGAGCGCCAAAAATGAAAATTACCGAAACAAGAAATGAAAACTCCATGACCCTGGCTCTGGAAGGCCGGCTGGATACCGTGACCGCACCCCAACTGGAGGAAGTGCTGAAAAAGAATCTGCCCAGCGTGAATGAATTGATCCTCGATTTGGAAAAGCTGGATTATTTGTCCTCCGCCGGGCTGCGGATGCTGCTCTATGCGCAGATGAACATTCAGGATCACGGCAAATTGGTGATCCGCCATGCCAACACGCTGGTCATGGGCGTATTCAAAGTAACCGGGTTCACCGATATCCTGACCATTGAATAATCTGATCCCAAACCAACAGCGGCGGGGATGCAAGCGCTTCTCCGCCGCATTTTACTGTAAATTTGCCTGGCAAATGAGGCATTGCAGCAAAAAGAACAGAGTACAGAGTACAGATTGGATAGTCGATGATATTCGTTCAATGACAGCAAGCTTGTTTTTTGCATCATTCACATGAAAAACTATCCAATCTGTACTCTGCACTCTGTACTCTGAACTCTGTTCTCCTAAACACATCCCATTTATAATCAGAAGCGCCTTTATTGCCGCAGCGTTTCCAGCACCTCGTTCAGCAGATCGTCGGGCAGCGTGGCCCCGGTCACCTGTACCACCTGGGCGGAAACCCGATTGGCCAGGGCGGCGGCGTCGGGCAGCGGCAGGCCCTGGCACAGACCCAGCAGCACCGCGCCCGCGTGGGCGTCCCCCGCGCCGATGGTATCCGTCACGTGGGGAACCGGTTCCCCGGGGAGCGTGTGCAAATCGCCCTGATCATCCATGACCAGCGCGCCCTCCGCGCCGCGGGTGACCACCAGAGGGCTGCCCGTTCTTTGGTGAAGGGCTCCCATTGCTTCCTGCAAATCGCTTTTTCCGGCCAGCTCCCGGGCTTCCCGCTCGTTCAGATGCAGCAGGGGATGCAGAGCGAACAGCCGGTCCGTGCGCTCCTTGGGAATATAGGGCCCCCGGGGGCAAGGCGCGTAGAGCACCCTGCCCACATTCGCGCCTTCCAGCCAGCCGATCAATGAATCGCCCCAGCGCTCCTCCACTTCCAGGCCGCATACATAGGCAAAATCGAAAAATTGATCCTGATAAGGCTCCATCCAGGCGGGATCAAAGGAATATTCCGCCCCATGGATGCCCAGAAAGGTTCTCTCCCCGCTTTTTTCCACCAGGCAGTAGCAGCAGCCGTTTTGCTCCTCCGGCAGGAAAACGGGCTTTGCCCAGGGCTGCTTTTCCAGCAGCGGGCGCACGAAGCCGCCGAATACGCCCTGCAAGCCTACGGGCGTAACAAAGGTGGTGTCCGCGCCGCCACGGCCCAGCACATTGGCCACATTGTAGGCGCAGCCGCCCACCTGGAATTTTTGTTCGGGAGGATGCATGTTTTCCTCCGTTACCGGCAGATGATCCAGCCGGATGATCACATCCACGCAGGAAGAACCCAGCACCAGCACCCGTTTTCCCATGGAAAAGCCCCCCTTGTTCCTGATGGGATTGAGTATACAACACTTGATGGCACATGTCAAATATGGTATCATTCCAATCATTCATGTATCTTTGCTGTACTGCTGAGAATACAAAAAGAAAAAACACAAAAATCATGGAAAAAACAGCGCGGCGATTGACAAAGCGGCCGGATGTTGCTATGCTCTTTTGCATAAGGCCGTGAAGGAGGAAAAGCCATGAGCCATGTGATTATTCCGGCGGGTTACCGTTCCCCGCTTTCCTTGTATGACACCCAGGAAGCCATCGCTTTGATCAAAAAGACCTTTGAAAGCAATTTAAGCCACGCGCTGCACGTGAAGCGGGTATCGGCCCCCCTGTTTGTGGACGGGGCCTCCGGCTTGAACGACGATTTGAACGGCGTTGAGCGGCCCGTATCCTTTGATATGCTGGAAACGGGCGAGGTGGCGCAGGTGGTGCATTCCCTGGCCAAGTGGAAGCGCTACGCGCTGCAGCGGTATCATTTTCCGGTGGGCGAGGGCTTGTACACCGATATGAACGCCATCCGGCGGGATGAAACGCTGGATAACCTGCATTCCGTGTACGTGGACCAGTGGGACTGGGAAAAGGTGATCCGGGAAGAGGACCGCACCATGGACACCCTGAAGGACACCATGGAGCGCATCGTTACCGCCATCTGCATCACCCTGGACCGGGTGAAATGGGAATATCCCCAGGTGAAAACCAGCCTGTGCCGGGACGTGACCTTCGTGACCACCCAGGAGCTGGAGGACATGTACCCCGACAAGACCCCCAAGGAGCGGGAAAATCTGTTTTTGCGGGAATACCGCACCGCCTGTATCCTGCAGATCGGCGGCAAGCTGAAATCCGGCCAGCCCCACGACGGCCGGGCCCCGGACTATGACGACTGGGACCTGAACGGCGATATCATGTTCTGGAACGATGTGCTGGGCTGTGCCTTTGAAATTTCCTCCATGGGCATTCGCGTGTCCCCCGCTTCCCTGGAGCGGCAGCTGATGCTGGCCCACAAGGAGGAGCGGCGGAAGCTGCCCTTCCACCAAGCGCTGCTCAAGGGCGAACTGCCCTTCACCATCGGCGGTGGCATCGGCCAAAGCCGCATGTGCATGCTGCTGCTGGGCAAGGCCCACATCGGCGAGGTGCAGTCCTCTTACTGGGACGTGGCCACCCGGGAAACCTGCGAACGGGAAGGCATCGTGCTGCTGTGAGCAGAAAGGATTTGCGCCGCACGGACTGGCATCGGGTGACGCGGCGAAAAGAAATCTGCCGCCCCACGGAATGGAACGGGCATACCGGGCTGGCCGGGCTGATGCTGATCGAAGAAGTGACCGCGCCTCTGACGATTTCCTATCCTTATGGTCCGGTTAAAATCGCGGATAAAGGCTATTCCTGGCTGCAGATCGCGCTGCGGGATGCGCGGTTCTGGATCACCGCCATGTTTGATGATCGGAACCGATTGATCCAGATCTATTGCGATATCACCGCCGGAAACCAATTTGACGATCCGGAGAATCCCTGGTTTGAGGATATGTACCTGGATATTTGTACTGCGCCGGATGGCAGTTTGTGCGTGCTGGATGAGGATGAATTGGAGGAAGCCCTTCAAAAGGGGGATATTTCTTCCGCAGCTTACGATCAGGCGCGGCGGGATTGCCGGGCGCTGCATGAATACCTGGAAGTGAATTTGCTGAACGTAACGGAGCATTGCAAAGCGCTGCAAAAAGCCATGAAGCGGGAACTGTGTTTGGTGTGACGCGTTCCCGATTTTTGCATAAACAAATAGAAAGCACTATAATTTGAAATGATTTGTGATTGAATGAAATGAAATTTGCAATGTTTTGGATAATCTTGGCATGTTTTCGTCAAAGTATTGACAAGGTCGCGCAGGGAAGAATATAATGGCGCGGTTCGGTGCGGCAGTACCGCAAAATACATTTTTACCGCACCCAGGAGGAAGTATGGGCAAATATTTTGGCACGGATGGATTCCGTGGAGAAGCGAACGTGAATTTGACGGTGGAGCACGCCTTTAAGGTGGGCCGCTATATCGGTTATTACTACGGCCGGGGCCACAAGGCCCGGGTGGTGATCGGGAAGGACACCCGGCGCTCCAGCTATATGTTTGAATACGCTCTGGCGGCTGGGCTGACAGCCAGCGGGGCGGACGTGTACCTGCTGCACGTGACCACCACGCCCTCCGTGGCGTATGTGATCCGCACGGAAGGCTTTGACTGCGGCATCATGATCTCCGCCAGCCATAATCCCTACTACGACAACGGCATCAAGCTGATCAACGGCAACGGCGAAAAAATGGCCGACGAAGTGACGGATCAGGTGGAAAAGTACATTGACGGCCTGCTGCCGGAGGCCCCTTACGCCACCCGGGAGCATATCGGCCGCACCATCGACTATGCCGCCGGCCGCAACCGGTATATCGGCTATTTGATTTCCTTGGCTACCCATTCCTACAAGGGCGTGAAGGTGGGCCTGGACTGCGCAAACGGCAGCACCTGGATGATCGCCAAATCGGTGTTCGAGGCCCTGGGCGCGGAAACCCACGTGATCAACAATACCCCCGACGGCCTGAACATCAACACCAACTGCGGCTCCACCCACATCGAGGGCCTGCAGAAATTCGTGAAAGAAAATCATCTGGACGTGGGCTTCGCCTTTGACGGCGACGCGGACCGGTGCCTGGCCGTGGATGAAAACGGCAATCTGATCGACGGCGATCTGATCCTCTACATTTACGGCACGTATATGAAGAAACGGGATAAGCTGACCACCAACACCGTGGTGTCCACCGTCATGAGCAATTACGGCCTGGGCAAGGCCCTGGAGGCCGCGGGCATCGATTGGCTGCAAACCCAGGTGGGGGATCGGTTCGTGTACGAATGCATGCGGCAGGGGGGCCACATGATCGGCGGCGAGGAAAGCGGCCACATCATTTTCAGCAAGTACGCCACCACCGGCGACGGCGTGCTCACGGCTATCAAGCTGATGCAGGCCATGCTGGACCAGAAGCAGCCCCTGAGCAAGCTGGCGGAGCCCGTGACGCTGTATCCCAAGGTGCTGAAAAATGTGCGCGTCACGGATAAGGATGCCGCGCTGAACCATCCCGCCGTGCAGGCCGCCTATCAGCAGGCCCAGCAGGAGCTGGAGGGCCGGGGCCGGGTGCTGCTGCGCAAGAGCGGCACGGAACCCGTGGTGCGCGTGATGGCCGAAGCCGCCGACGAAGCGGACTGCAAGAAGTACGTGGACAGCATTGTGGACGTGATGAAGGCGGAAAAACTGATAGTGGAATAAAAAGGAAGAGTACAGCGTTCAGAGTGCAGAGTACGATAAAATAGTGTGCTCTGATGACCGATGCCGAGCATTGATCTATATCAATCTGTACTCTGAACTCTGTTCTCTCTATCATTGAGAGGTGTAAAAAACATGTATAAAACCAAAGATCTGTTTGATCTTTCCCACTCCCTTGCCGCGCCCTTGCTGGAAAAAACGGAGTATCCCTGGGAAGCGCTGGATGGGATCAAGGATTATATTCTGGCCCTGGGGCCCACCTTGCCCAAGGATGAATACGATGAAATCGCGCCCCATGTGTGGGTGGCGAAGGATGCGCAGGTGTACCCCTCCGCCTACCTAGGAGCTCCCTGCATCATTGGGCACAAAACGGAGGTGCGCCATTGCGCTTTCATCCGCGGCAGCGCCCTGATCGGCGACGGGGCCGTGGTGGGCAATTCGGTGGAAATCAAAAACGCCATCCTGTTTGACGGCGTGCAGGTGCCCCATTTCAATTATGTGGGCGATTCCGTGATGGGCTA
>JAUNMW010000172.1 GCA_030537395.1 Clostridia bacterium
GGCCAGAAGCACAACGGCGTCAAGACTGGCTTCCGCGTCATCTCCAAGCAACAGCTGGAACAAAGCTTTCTCAACTCACCAAGCAGCATCCGCTATTGCGAATCCAGGGACGAACCGCCGATTCCTGCCAGTGGCAGAAATCGAATCGGCGGTGAGATCAAGCGAAACGAGCAATCTCCCCTGTGGGGAGTTGCGACGATTGAGCTTGCGGATACTCACCACCCTGGTGGGGTCCGGGGTGAAACCCCGGCGTTCTCCTTCTCTAACTCAATACGTTATTGGACTCTATTGTATGATTTTAAACAGCCATGAAAAGTAAGTGAAAGTTTTTCACATTTCTCCTACCTCCACCCAATCTCTGTATGACAAACGCGCTGACCGCTTCTTGGCTTTTGTCCATTTGGCTTGTATTCGTATTCATCTTGCATAATTTGGGTGGCTATCCTTTTAGAAACACACTCTAATTGCGACACGAAATGCACAAATACTTTTCTGGCCGAACTGGCTAAACAATATCCGGAAGACACGATTCTGTTGGTGTGTGATGGAGCTGCTTGGCACAGATCAAAAACCTTGGTGTGTCCTGACAATATCCTGTTGCTTTCTATACCACCATACACACCGGAAATGAATCCCATAGAGCAAATTTGGAAACAGCTTCGCTCTAAGGGATTCAGAAATGAGATATTTCATTCTCTGGCAGATGTTGTCGACCGATTGTGTGATACAATCTGTCGCTTATCCAATGACATGGTCAAAAGCATTACTGGCCGCGATTGGATTATTCAATGCTTTAGATAGGAATTAGTATTATATTTGAAACTGCATAATTCTTTAAGCGTCGTTCATTCGCGGACGGCGCTTTTCTTTTGGTTCATCACGGAAAGTTACACGAGGGTTCAAATTAGAGAATAGTATTAGTATTCTCTAACTCAGTAACTTAATTGTCTCTATGACTCATAATAAGTGAATTGCAAATTATTTTAATATTGAATGACAAAAATGTTACGATATGATATAATAACGAGGATTAAGAAGATTTCTGTCCCGGGAAGCGGAATCAAGGAGGAATCGGGCTTTGTATCAGGCATTGTACCGCGTATGGCGGCCGAAAACCTTTTCGGACATGGTGGGCCAGGAGGCCATCGTGCGCACCCTGCGCAATCAGGTGATGACGGGGCGGGTGGCCCACGCCTATCTTTTCTGCGGCAGCCGCGGCACGGGCAAAACCAGCGCGGCCCGGATCCTGACCCGGGCCATCAACTGCCTGAACCCTCAGAACGGGGACCCCTGCGGCGAATGCGAATCCTGCAAAACCATTGAAAACGACGCCTCCTTCGACGTATACGAAATGGACGCCGCCAGCAACAGCCGGGTGGAAGAAATCCGGGAGCTGCTGGAAAAGGTGGATTACCCGCCTCAGTTCGGCAAATACAAGGTGTACATCATCGACGAAGTGCACATGCTTTCCAACGCGGCGTTCAACGCGCTGCTGAAAACGCTGGAGGAGCCCCCGGAATACATGGTGTTCATTCTGGCCACCACGGAGCCCCAGAAGCTGCCTTCCACCATTCTGTCCCGCTGCCAGCGGTACGATTTTGGACGGTACTCCGAGGAGCAGATCGCGGGGCATCTGGATAAGGTAGTCACCCAAAGCGGCGAAACCGCCGAGCCGGAAGCCCTGGCGCTGATCGCCCGGGCGGCGGAGGGCGGCATGCGCGACGCGCTGTCCATCCTGGATATGTGCATGGGCAGCGGCGAAAAAATCACGGAGGAACACGTGCGCGCCGCCCTGGGCACGGCGGACCGGGCGTTCCTGTTTTCCTTCGGGGACGCGCTGGCGCACCGGGAAAGCGCGGAAGCCCTGCGGTTGATCGAGGAGCTGATGCGCGGGGGCCGGGACGTGCAGGTGTTCCTCAAGGATTTATCGGCTCATTTGCGGCTGCTGATGGCGGCGCTGCTGTGCGGCCCCGGGGACAATCTGCCGGGAGCCAGCGGGGAAAACGCCGCGCGGTATGCCCAGCAGGCCAAGGCCTTTTCTCAGCAGCGGCTGCTTCGGGTGCTGGATTTATGCATGCACGCGGAGGCGGACACCCGCTGGGCCGCGTCGGCCCGGTCCGTGCTGGAGATTTTCGCGCTCCGGGCCTGTGAACAGCCCGAGGAGCAGGATTACGAAGCCCTGCTGGAGCGGGTGGCCGAATTGGAGCAGCGCCTGGCCGAGCTGGAAACCTCCGGCGTGCGGATGATTCCGGCCGCCGATGCGCCCAAAGAAGAAGCGAAAGCGAAAAAGTCTGCCGCGCCCGCAGCCCGGCCCGTACCTGATACTCCAGTGCCGGACGGCAGCAAATTGCCCAAGGACGTATGGAACGACGCCCTGAAATACCTGAAAAAAGCGGAGCCTGCCATTTACGGTCCCCTGTCCCGGGCCCGGTACGGCGGCTATCAGGATGGGGAATACAAGGCCCTGTTCGCACCGGGAGAGGAGATTTTCCAAACCATGCTGTCCGCTCCCGAAAGAAAAGCAAAGATCGAAAACGCGCTGAACCAGTGCGGCGGCCTGAATGCCCGGTTCACCGCCGCGCCTCAGGCGGCCCCCGTGGACCCGCAAAAGGACAAGCGCCAGGAAGAAAGCCTGAACGGCCTGATCGATATGTTCGGCCGGGACAAGGTGCAGATTGACGAATAAGAACCTCGTTTGGGGAAGAAACCCTACACCCTGTCACGTTAATTATAAGAAACAAGCATGAGAGCACAGAGTTCAGAGTGCAGAGTACAGATGAAAGTGTGTGCGCATTATAATTATCCGATTGATTCAGACAAACCAATCTGAACTCTGTACTCTGATCTCTGAACTCTCCGTCCCATCTCCCCCCTGAAAGGAGCCCTTTATGAATTCAAACCGCGGTCAATATAATTCCACTCCGCTGTACGATCTGAAAAACAATCGCCGAGCCGAAGAAAAAAAGCAGACGGCCCAGGGCGGCGCTCCCATCGTGAAAAAACGGTACGGGGCCCTGTCCGTGGTGCTGTCCATCGTGCTGCCGGTGCTGTTTTTGGCGGCGCTGCTGGTGCCCAACAACATCCTGCGCTGGGTTTTCCTGGCGTCTGCCGCCGTTTCGGTGCTGGCCATGTGGCTGCTGCGCGCCTTTGTGAAAAGCGCCCGCAGCACCCTGACGGTCATTTACGCAGCACTGGCGGTGGTGATCGGTCTGGCGCTGTTCATCAACCGGCAGCCGCCGGAAACCCGCAACGTATCCTCCAATCGGGCCAGTCAGGCCGCTTCCCTGTTTTCCAATCCGGACGCGGGCAGCGTAAACGCCATGCTGAACGAGCTGGCCACGGAGGCCCCCACCGAGGAGGAGCAAACTGCGGAAGCCACCTCGGAAGCCCAAGCCCGCTTACAGGGTTTCTTCGCCGCCTGGGGGCAAAAGTCCGCCACGGAAATGCTGCCGTACTGCCTGCCCTCCTGGGTGGCCCAGCAGGCCTCCCCGGAAGGAGCTCTGTTCGGTATGCTGTTTCTCAGCTATCCCACCGAATACGAGGTGGAGGATATCAGCGGCAGCGACGGCAATTCCTCCCGCATCATCACCCTGAAGGCCATTTTTGACGAGAGCGGAAACCCCGTGGTAAAGCGCATGCACGTGATGATGATGAAAATCAACGACGTTTGGTACGTGAACCCCGATTCTTTGGACGGTGTTATCGTAGACGAAGCGGCGGAGGCTGCCGCCGCGGCCAACGTGCAGATGATCAGCACCACCGTGGCCCCCACCGCCACCCCCGCGCCGGAGGGCAGCACCCTGATCGTCTATTTCAATGAAGACGGCGGCAAATATTATCATCTGAACAAGACCTGCCCCTCCGTCCGTTCGGAATACTGGCCGCTGACGGGCAAGATTCCCTTTGAACTGATCAACAGCGAAACCTACAAGCATTTGATTCCCTGCGAACGCTGCGCCGCCCCCACCCGGCCCCCGATCACGCGGTGATGATTTCAGAAAAGAGAGAACAGAGTTCAGAGTGCAGAATACAGACTGAATCGTTATTAGATGAATATTAAGATGAACAGCGTTCTTTTGCAATCACTATATTATCTGTACTCCGTACGCTGTTTTACTTTTCCGCCAGCGCCGCGGCATACGCCGCCATGCGGCATACGCACAGTAAATGGGCATGCTTGATGCCTGCCCCCAGCCGGATGGCGCCGGGGACGGATTGAGCGCTTTGCAGCGCGGCGGAAAGATCGGAAAGCAGCGCGGACACCTCCCGCACGGCAGGGAGGGACGCTTTTCCAAACAGCGTATCCAATCGGGCTTTCAAAGCGTCCAGCGTTTCCCGCTCGGATTGCAGCGCGGCCAAGCCCTGTGCGCTGTCTGCCTCCCGCCGATCCAGGCGCTGGGATAGCTCGCTCAAATGCCCGGCCAGCTGATCGATGGCGTCCCAGGCGTCCGCCAGTGCGGTCAGCTGGGCCTGCTGTCCCGTCAGGCGAAGGGCTACTTCCGGCTGAATGATTTCCGTGATCAGGGTTTCCACCCCATGCTGCTCCCGCAGCTGAGTCTGCACCGTCTGGGCGTCCGCCCGGGTGGTATAAGCCGCGGCCAGTACCCGGTATGCGCCGCTTTTCAGTATGTACCCTGCCGCACCCCGGCTGCGGAAACTTTCTGCGGCGGTCCGGGCCTCGGCTTCGCTTTCAAAGGAACCCACCTGCAGGGCGTACCAGGCGCGCCCCGGCAAAGCAACCGTTCTTTCTTCCCGGATGCTTTGCTCCGGCGTCAGTGTGGGATAAGGCGGCAGGCTTACCCCGCCGGCGGGCAAGGGAATGCCGCCGCTTTGCCAAAGCGCCGCAGCCCCCGCGCCCAGAACGATCCCCAGGATCAGCAGGAAAACCCGCCCGATCCTGCCCCCGCCGGTTTTGTAACGCTTGGTTTTCAGTCTGCCCGCACGCATTCCGCCGCCCCCCTTCACTTTGCAGATTGTATGCTGCGAAAGACGGAAACATGTTTTTTCTTTCTTTCGTTTTTTTGCACAGGAAGAAGGAGTACAGAGAGCAGAGTACAGATTTATTTTGTCTGAACAATAGATTACACTCCTTTGTGACCACTATATTATCTGTACTCTGTACTCTGAACTCTGCACTCTCCTGCTGATTGAAAGCATTTCTGAATGCCTTAGCAAATTTGTTACCAAGGAGGACCTATGCGCTACCACATTGACACCATCCCCGTATGGGACGCGGTAAAGCTGGAAGGGGAATGTCCCCTGTGCGCCCTGCGCCGCCGGAACGAGCTGATTGACGTGGACCGGTTTCTGGGCGCGTCCGTGATGGAGCCGGATACCCGTATCCAGGTGAACGACAAGGGCTTCTGCGCCCATCATCAGGTGCTTTTGTACGCCCAGAAAAACCGCCTGGGTCACGCCCTGATGATGCACACCCACCTGAAGGAAACCATGAAAAAGCTGGAGCCTCTGATGGATTCCGCCCAGGCCGCCGCTGGAAAAAGCAGCGCCACACCCGCCCTGAAGCGTTGGGTGAAGGGCAAGGGCGAAGGCGCGGCGGATCTGAAGGACGCGGCGGACAAGATCCGGCGGCTTTCCACCACCTGCATTCTGTGCGACACCATCGAGGAGCACACCCGGCGTTACGCCTATACCCTGCTGCATCTTTACAAAACGGATTCCGCCTTCCGCAAAGCCTTCGCCGCTTCCAAAGGCGTATGCCTGCCGGATATGGCCATGCTGCTGGATATGGCGGAGGAAGCTTTAAGCGGCCAGGAGCTGGCGGATTTTGTGAAGGACCTGCGCGCCGCCATGGAAAACAGCCTGACGAAAATGGAAAAAGACCTGGAGGGCTTCACCCTGAAATTCGATTACCGCAACGCGGACAAGCCCTGGGGCGACAGCCGGGGGTCCCTGGAGCGGACGGTAAACAAGCTGCAGGGCTGGTGCCTGGGCGAGGAGCCGAATCCCAAATGATGAAGAAAACGCGTTTTGCCTGCCTGCTGCTTGCCTGCGCCCTGCTTTTCACCGGCTGCATGGCCGCCCCGCCGGACAGCCTGATCCGGGGCGGAACGGACGGACAGAGCCTGATCAGCGCCAGCACGGCGGAGCTGACCCCCGCTTCCCGGTCCGTCGCGCTGTATTTCCGTTACGGCAATTCGGCCTATCTGGCCCCGGAGGAGCGCCTGATTCAGGTGCAGCGCAATGAAAGCCTGGAAAAAGCGCTGGTGCAGGCCTTGATCGACGGGCCCTCCGCTGCCGCCCCGGCCCTGACGCCGCTGTTTCCGGCAGGAACGGAGGTGCTGGCCGTAACCACGCAGGATGATACCCTGTTCATAACCTTCAACGACGCGTTTTTGGGCCGCTATGCCGATGAACCCGGCGATGCCGCCATCGGCGAATGGCGCACGGAAGGACCCATGCGCCGCCAGCTTTGCCTGGATTCCCTGGCCGCCGCCCTCACGGAAGCGGGCCTGTGCGTTCAGGTGCAGGTGCTGGTATACCAGGGGGCCGGGAAGTCTACCTCCATGCGGCTGCAGAAGGGCTTTTTGAACCGCACGTCGGATGATACCCTGCTCCCGCCCCTGACCCGGCGGGAGGATTGCCTGCTCACCCCGTACCGCACGGCGTCTCTGCTGCTCAGCGCCTGGATGGCCCAGGACTGGGCTTCCCTGTACGATTTGACCGCGCAGGAGGGCGCCTTTCCCCGGCCCAGCGAACAAACCGCGGCGGATGTTTTCGCCGCCTCTCAGGTCCTCACCGGCTTTTCCCTTTCCCCCGGCACGGTGTCCTATGACGGACAAACAGCCGTTTTTTCCGCGGAGTTTACCCTGCAGGGCACAGGCCGGGATGACACAATGTCCGGCTATCCCCTGACGCTCATTCGGGAAGGCGGCCTTTGGAAAATGGATTACGGAAGGCTCCTGGGCATGATGCAAAGCCGTTGAAGCTGAACGGACATTCAAAAAACCCTTTAAATTACTGAGTTAGTCCCGACTAAGGGGTACGCTGGGGGCTACGCGCCCCCAGACCTGCGCCA
>JAUNMW010000173.1 GCA_030537395.1 Clostridia bacterium
TTCAGCAGAGCGGAAAGCAGATGGGCCTGCTCCAATTGCTGGTGGCCCCGCTCCTGGGCGATGCGCTGGGCCAATTGGATGGTTTCCATGGATTTTTGGGTGTACTGGTTGTTGCTCATAAAATCTACCCCCATTCGGGAAATGATGCTTGGGACAGAAGATCAAATAAATCTGACTTTCTTTGACCTTCAATCATATTGTATCACGTTTTTCATTCCTGTCAAGCCTTTGAAACAAAATTTTGAGAAAAAGATGGGAAAGAAGGGAAATCCCGGTTTTGCGGGAGAAAGACGCGAAAAGGGGAGTCTCTTTCCGTCTGGAGAGAGCGTTTTCTGTTCTCACACGGAAACGATTCTTCTTTTTTATATCACGCTGGGTATCACGCTTGCTATCGGAATAATGACATTGAATTCCAGTATGAAGTATGGTAAAATATGTTTGGATTAAGGGGGAGTGCATATGGAAATGCAGCCGTTCGTTCTTTTTCGGAAAAAGATTTTAGAGAATTGCAGCCGCGTAATCGTTGGCAAAGACGACATCATTGAACAGATCGTGGTATGTCTCATCGCGTCGGGCCACATTTTGCTGGAGGATGTGCCGGGAACGGGAAAAACCATGCTGCTGCGGGCTTTTGCCAAATGCGTCGGCGGGAATTTCCGCCGCATCCAGTTTACGCCGGACCTGATGCCTTCAGATTTGACGGGAATCAATTTTTATAACCAGAAAAAAGGAGAATTCGAGTTTCGGCCAGGCCCTCTGTTTGCCCAAATCATTTTGGCGGATGAAATCAACCGGGCCACTCCCCGCAGTCAGTCGGCGCTGCTGGAGGCGATGGAGGAAAAGCAGATCACCGTGGATGGCGTAACCTACGCCATGAAACAGCCGTATATGGTGATGGCAAGCCAGAACCCCCTGGAATCCTACGGCACCTTCCCGCTGCCGGAAGCGCAGCTGGATCGCTTCTTTATGCGTCTTCGGCTGGGATATATGACGCGGGAACAGGAAATCAGCGTGCTGCGCCGGCCGGACAGCCAAAAGCTGCTGGAAGAGGTGAAGCCCGTGGTGGAAGCCGGGGAGCTGGAAGCACTCAAGGAAAGTTATCCCCAGGTGCGCGTCAGCGACGACGTGGCGGGGTATATGATGGATTTGATAGAGGCCACGCGCCGGAGCGAGCTGCTGCTGACAGGGGTTTCCGCCCGCGGCAGCCTGGCTTTATACCGGGCAAGCCAAATTTATGCGGCCATGCAGGGCCGGGATTACGTGATCCCCGAGGATGTGAAGCTGGAGGCCGTTTGGGTGCTTCCTCACAGATTGACCCTGGTAAACCAAAGCCATTTGGATAACATTCGCTTTTTGCAAAATCTGCTGGACGAAATTTCCGTCCCGCTTGAAAAGCTATGATCCCCTTTGTGCTGCTGTTCACGGTGCTGATTGTGGCCGCGGTGGAAATCCTGAGCCGGCGGGACGAGGTGCGGCATCTGCATGTGAGCTTTTCATTGGATACGCAGCTGGCGGAACCGGGAGAAAAGGTGACGCTGCGGTACACGGTAAGCAATTTCAGCGCTTTACCGCTGTTATTTACAGGGTTCACGCTTCGTTTGAATTCCGTTCTGACGATAGAAGAGGATGAAGCCTTTCAGCGCCGCCACGCGATCACGGATTTTACCGGCACCCGGGTGAATTATCGGTTTTCTCTGGGGGCCCGGCGGCAGTTTTCCGGGAAGCTGCGTTTTTCGGTCAAGCAGCGGGGGCTTTACGATCTTGGAAAGTATTACCTGGAAACCGGGGATTTTCTGGGAATCAAGCCCATGCTGCGCTCCAGTGAAATACCGGGCCGCATCATCTGTACCGCCGCTTCCTGCGATACGCCATCCATCCGCGCTTTGGGCGGGGTGATCGGCGCGGTTTCCGTCCGGCGCTTTATCCATGACGATCCCAGCATGGTGATGGGGTACAGCGATTATTCGGGCCGGGAGCCCATGAAGCAGATTTCCTGGAACCAGACGGCCAAAGCGGGAAAACTGATCGTAAGGCAAAATGATTTTACCACGGACAGTTCAGCCGAAGTGCTGGTGAATATCGATCCCACCAGCAGGCCGCTGATGGAGCGCTGCCTGTCGCTGACGGGTACCGTATGCAGGCTGCTGGAGGCCAAAAAGATTCCTTATTCCCTGCGAAGCAACGGCGATCTGTTTTCCATCACAGAGGGTCTGGGTACAAGCCATTTGTTTTTTATTCAGCGGCGGATCGGCTTGTCCCGGCTCACAGCCTATACGGGGTTCCCCGAGCTGATTGAGAATTGTCTGCGCCAAAAGCGGACCAACTGTACTTTTATCATCATTACTCCGATTCTGGATGAAAGCTGTCAAAGTGCTGTTGACCGGTTGAAGCGCTATGCTGATCAGAAGCCTGCTGTGCTCTGCGCCGAGGAGGATGAACCATGAAACAAACGTCTGTTTTCCGGGTGACTGGGGATATTTGCTTTTATTTCGCCGTGCTGAACGTATTCAGCGCTTTGCGCGCATGGCGCATCCCCATGGCGCTGTTTGCGGTGCTGTGCCTGACTTTGGGTTTTGTGATTGTACGCTGCAAAAACGGGGCGCTGCGCTTTGCGCTTGCCGTGCTTCCGGGGCTCAGCTTCCTGATGGGTCCGTTTGATGCGCTGCTGACTTTTCCGGTGTTCGCCTGGTTCTATTACATGCTCGTCATGGTCCGGGGCCATTACGCCATGCCGCTGTATGAATACCGAAAAATCTTCACCGGTCTGCTGGTGATATGCCTGTTTTTTCTTGCGGCGAATATCGCCAACGCCGCCGTTTACTGGAATCAGGTCATTTCCGCGGATAGCCTGGCGTATGCGTTTTCGTTTCTGCTTCTGGGAATCATCGCCATGCGTCGGATGCAGATGGGCGCGGAATTGCCCCTGAACTGGCGCGTGCGAAACGCTTTGTCCGTGGTGGGCGTGCCCGTATTGGCCGTGGGGGTTTCCCTGCTGCTGTTCTTTGCGCTGCGTTACAGCCAGATGGCGCTGCGCGTCATTCTGGAGCCTGTGGGCCGCTTTTTGATCTGGCTTTTCCACCGGCTTTTCCCGGACGGCCATTCGCCCGTGGAGGAAATGAGCCTGCAGGAATTCTTACAACCTCGTAATCCGTCGATGGTGTTTGAGGAATGGGAGAACAGCATTGGCTCCAGAAAGGAAGAACCGACAGATCCGGCGGTATTTACCAACGTTCGCCTGGAACGCGCCACGGAAATCGGCGCCTGGGTGGCGCTGGGGATTCTGCTGGCGCTGGCGCTCTATTTTGTCATTCGTTACGCCCGCCGCAATCAATCCACTGACGAGGAAGAATTGGCGCTGGATGAAGCGGAAACAGTTCTTGATCCCAAACAGAAGCGCCGGAAAAAGATCGCGCGTCCCATGGGGAATGCCCGGCAGCTTCGCCGGATCTATAAAACCTATCTGGAATTCAGGCGTGCCAGGGGGTTCAGCGTAAAGCCCGCGGACACCTCGGAGGAAATCCTGCGGTACGAGGAAGAAACGAGCGAAGACGCGAAAAGGCTGCGGGAGCTTTATATTGCCGCCCGATACAGCGATCCCGCCTCCATCACGCGAAGCCAGGTGCTGGAAGCGCAGGCCTGCCTGGAAAGAATTATGGAGCATAAGAACGCTTGACGGGCACGTTTTTCCGTTTTCAAGGACAGTGCTCATACAGCTCAAAACAAATCAAGGCGCGCTTATTACCTTCCAGCAGGCACCAAGCGCGCCTTTGATTCATATTGCCGAAAATATCTTTGCCGTCCAAGATTTCAAGAATATTTATGCTGCGAAAGAGAGAACCGAGCGCAGAGAACAGATTGCAGAGCTCAGATTGATTTTGACAGAGCAATGGACTGCATTCCTAGGATCACTGTGTGATCTGAACTCTGAATTCCGTACGCTCTTACAGGTCTCAAGTGTTCTCAAATGCCGGCCGACTGATCATAAACGCCGTGAAAACACCCGAAAACAAAAATTTTTCCGGCATTTGGCGGAATCTGTCGGCAGGAAAGTGATTGTATTCGGCGGCGATTTATGGTATGCTATATATGTGGAGGAATCAGAAGATGGATGAAAGACTGCAAAACGCCCGCAATATTATTTTTGACGTGGGCAATGTGCTGCTCAGTTTTGACCCGGCGAAGGTGATAACCCTGCTGCCGCAGGAGGTCCGGGAAACGATGCTGCGGGCCATGTTCGGGCCGGAGCACCGCTGGGGCGGGTTTGATCTGGGGGCCAGGAGCAATGAGGATATTGCGCAGGATATTGCCGCCGCGGCGGGGATTCCCGGCGCGAAGGATATGGTGCTTTTCGTGCTTTCCCATTTTCACGAAACCATGGGCCCCATGCCGCTGTACCATATGATTCCCGATTTGAAGGCTGCTGGCAAGCATCTGTACGCGCTTACCAATTATCCGGAGCCGTCCTTTTCGCTGGCTTATGAGGCGTTTCCCAATCTGCGGCTGCTGGAGGGGATCGTGGTATCCTCCCGGGAAAAGCTGATCAAGCCCCAGCCGGAGATTTACCGGCTGATCGCGGACCGGTATCGCCTGACGCCCTCGGAAACGCTGTTTATCGACGATTCGGCTTCCAACGCCGAGGGGGCGGCCCGGGAAGGATTTCAAACCTGGCACTACTTCGGCTGCGACCGGATTGCGTAGCGTTTTCCCGGGAAGGAAAATAATTTCCAGCATTCGGGGAACAAATTCATTCTGTTTTCCGTCTATGTAAATAGAAAGCCATGACCGCGGGAACAATTTGGAAGGAAGGATGAACCATGAAACCTGTAAAAGCCGCGTTGATCGCCCTGCTGCTCGTGTTGGCCCTGATCCTGAGCGGCTGCTATGTGGATCCCAATAATATTGAAGCCAGCAATCAGGGAGGGGATTCCCTGAACTTTCCTGTTTATCAGGCGCCCACCAATGTGCCCACTGCCGCGCCCCGGGCTACGGCCGATCCTACGGATACGCCCAATTATAACGCCGGCACGGCTTCGCAGTCCACAAGCGCCAGCGTGCAGCTGCCTACTCCCGTGGTGAACAGCCTTACCACGGTGGCGCCTCTGCCCACGACAAACCCTGCCGTGCAGGCGACCGCCACCGCGCCGGCAACCAAAACGCCCACCGCTACGCCCGCCGGGTCCCTGAAACTGGGCTCCCAGGGCGATGAAGTGCGCACCGTGCAGCGGAAATTGAAGGAATTAGGCTTCTATAAGGGCACCGTGGACGGCGATTTCGGCGCGGGCACGGAAAACGCCGTAAAGGCCTTCCAGAAGCAGTACGGCCTGACGGTGGACGGCAAGGTAGGCAATAATACCATGGCGAAGCTGGTTGCCGCCAAGCAGACGGCCAAGCCCGCCGCGACGGCCACGCCCAAGCCCACCGCCGCCCCCTCCTACAATTCCAACACCTATCTGCGCAACGGCAACAGCGGCAAACAGGTCCGGCAAATGCAGGAGCGGCTGATTTCCCTGGGCTATCTGGTGGGTACGGCCACTTCCAGTTTTGATAACGCCACAGAGGCGGGCGTGCTGGCTTTCCAGCGCCGCCATACCAGCTACGCCGACGGCGTGGCGGGGCCCGAAACGCTCAAAGCGCTGTACAGCTCCTCCGCCAGCAAGGCTTCCTCTCCCTCCGGCATCATCGGCATTTCCCTGAAGGAAGGCAGCACCACCACCTCCGCCGTGCGGCTTTTGCAGCAGAAATTGAAAACTCTGGGCTTCTATAAGGGCAGCGTGGACGGCGCTTTCGGTTCCGGCACCACGGACGCGGTGAAGGCTTTCCAGCGGGCCAACGGCCTGTCGGCGGACGGCGTGGCAGGCGGCGGCACCTTGAACCGGCTGTTCTCCGCCTCTGCCAAGAATGCCTCCGGCTATGCCGCCAACGCAACGGCCACGCCCCGGCCTACGGCTACCCCCCGCACCACGGATACGCCGCTGCCTCCCAACATCTATGTCCGGGTCACTCCCGCGCCCAACGGCCAGTACGCTACGCTGCGCCGGGGCATGTACGGCACGCCGGTTGAAAGCATGCAGCGGGAACTGAAAAACCAGGGCTACTTCTCCGGCGTGGTGGATGGCTACTTCGGCGAAGGCACCGAGGACGCCGTAAGATCCTTCCAGCGCTACAACGGCCTGAACGTGGACGGCGCAGCCGGCCCGGCCACCCTGCGCGTGCTGTTTGAAGGCGCGTTCCCCTTCGGATCCTAATGAGCATGAAAAGCACAAAATGGGCTGCCTCCCGAAGGAGACAGCCCATTTCGGCACCTTGTCCGATATGGCATAAATCAAACAAAGAGAGGCAAAGCACTCGTGGATACATTTGAAATCATGACCGATTCTTCTTCCAACCTGACCCCCGACCTGGCTCGGGAGGCCCGGATCGACGTCATTCCGCTGACCTGTATAACCTCCGGCGGCGAAATGCCGTGCTATGATGAAAACAAGCTTTTTGACGGGCATTCTTTTTATGATTCCCTGCGCCGGACGGGCCCCATCAAAACCTCCATGGTGAATGTGGGGCAGTTCATGCAAGCCTTTGAGCCGGTGATAAAAGCGGGGAAAGATATCCTGTATGTGGCCATGTCCAGCGGCATCAGCGGCACCTGCGCCGCCGCCCGTCAGGCCGCCGCGGAGCTGATGAAGGAGTATCCGGGCCGGGCGATCCGGGTGGTGGACACCCTGGCGGCTTCCTTCGGCGAGGGCATTTTTGCCTTGAAAGCGTCCCTTATGCGCAAGGGGAAGGCGGGGCTGGATACGGCCGTGGAATGGGCGGAAAGCAATAAACGACGGATGTGCCAGTTTTTCACGGTGGATGATCTGATGTTCCTGCACAAGGGCGGACGCATTTCCGGCCTGACCGCCCGCATCGGCTCCCTGGCCAACATCAAGCCCCTTTTGATGGGCGACGCCGAGGGAAAAATCGTCAGCTGCGGCAAGGTGA
>JAUNMW010000174.1 GCA_030537395.1 Clostridia bacterium
ACCCCTATGGATGGACCAAATGGATCAGTGAGCGGATTTTGACCGACGTTGCCAAAGCAGACCCCACCCGATCCTTTATCCTGCTGCGCTATTTCAACCCGATCGGAGCCCACGAAAGCGGTCGGATCGGCGAAGATCCCTCCGGCATTCCCAATAATCTGATGCCCTTCATTTGCCAGGTGGCTTCCGGCAAGCTGGATCATCTGCGGGTATTCGGCGATGATTATCCAACCCGGGACGGCACCGGCGAACGCGATTACATCCATGTGATGGATCTGGCGGAAGGCCATATGGCGGCGCTGAATTATGCCATCGATCGTCAGGGCGTGGAAGTTTTCAACCTGGGCACCGGTACTCCTTACAGTGTGCTGGATATTGTGCATGCTTTTGAAAATGCCAATGATTTAAAAATTCCCTATGAAGTCACTCCACGGCGTCCGGGCGATATCGCCGTATGCTACGCCGATGCATCCAAGGCCAAAAACTTGCTCCACTGGGAAGCCAAGCGCGATCTGACCGCCATGTGCCATGACGCCTGGAACTGGCAGAAGCAGAATCCCAAGGGCTATAACGGCTGATAAAGCTTTAAAAAGCCAAGCTCCCTGCACGATCTTAGGCAGGGAGCTTTTGATTATGCCGCTTATCGTTTGGAAAACAGGAAAAAGGGCCGTTCACAGCAATCTTCTTTGATCACATCTTTGGTGCTCCAGGCAATAACGCCATCCATCGTCACCTTGCCCTTTCTTCCAGGCACGTCATACCGGCCCGGGCGATAGCAGGAATCCAGCACCGCCACCCGGTCCCCCTCAGCGGCAATCAGCAGAATATAGTGGCCGGTATCGGAAAAGACGCCGGTATAACCTTCCCTGTTTCCACGCACATTGGCAACGACCATCCCTTTCTCCGCGCGCAGAAATTCCATAGCCCGCTCCACATCTTCCGTGTCTTCCATGGGAAGCTGAAAACGTTCTGCCAAAGCCTTGGAGAAAATATAGAAATCCGTTCCATAACCTTCCCGGGCTCCGCATTCCATGGCCATTTTAGCACATTCTGTTAAAGAAAAAGGGATTTCCAGCATGTTTTCGATCATCATGGAAGCGGCGCACACGCCGCAGCCGTTATCCGCGATGGTGCCCTGGGGACTGGGCGGTGAAGGATAAGGAATGTTTTCATAATCCAATTGGCAATAAAATACCGGCTGCTTCATGATTATTTTTCCTCCTTGACAAGACCGGGAACACCGTGCATGTTGTCTAGCACAAATTGGACAAACAAACGCACGCCTGTTTCCATGCCGCTTTCTTCCACATCCCAATCGCAGGTATGGGCGGGCTTGTTGAAACCCTTTTCATCATTGCGAAGGCCCAGTCCGAACAGCAGGCCCGGTTTTTTCTGCTCGTAATACGCAAAATCCTCTCCGCCGGGCGAGGGCTCCAGCGGCAAACAGAATCCGGGGCCGCCCACCTTTTCGGCGGCCTTTACAAACGCTTCGTACATATGCGGATCATTTACGGCAGGAGGCAGCGGATCATCGGAAAATTCCAGCTCGTATTCGCCCCGCATATCCTCGCAAACGGTTTTGACCAGCCTTTCAATTCTTTCCCGGGCCCAAACCATGGTTTTTTCCCTCAGGCAGCGCACGCTGCCTGCCATTTCACATTCCGCAGCATTGGTTGAAATAGTATTTCCCGCGTGCATGGTGCAAACGGAAAACACAACGGTATCAAAGGGATCCGCTTCCCGGGAAAGCATATATTGGATGCCGTCATAAATCTTCACAGCCATCGCAAGGGCGTCGATCCCCCGATGGGGAGACGCCACATGCACCGCTCTGCCCTTCGTGACGATGCGGAAGCGCGCAGTGGACGCATTGGTGGTGCCCGCCCGGCAGGAGGGACGGGGCGTTGGATCATTGCAGTTGACATGGCACATGATGATGCAGTCGATGTCGTCCATGACCCCATGCTCGCACATGATTCTGGCCCCGCTGGGCCTGCTTTCCTCACAGGGCTGGAAAATCAACCGGACCCGGCAGTCAATTTGATCCCGAATGGCGTACAGCGTTTTGCAGGCACCGATCAGCATCGCAGTATGAGTATCATGACCGCAGGCGTGCATTTTTCCTGCGATTTGAGACCGGTACGGCTTGTCCTCATTCTTTTCCTGTATTGGAAGGGCGTCCATATCGCCGCGAATACCAATGGTAAAGCCTTTTTTATCGGGGTTGATTGTGGCCACAATGGTATTTCGCCCGTACTTTTCAAACTCATAGGGAATGCCGATCTGGTCCAGTTCACGACGTACGACGGCGCTGGTATTGTCCAAATCCCATCCTAATTCCGGGTGCATATGCAATTCGCGACGGATGCGAACCAGCATTTCCTGGTCAACTTCACATTGTAGGGCATTGATCATTGCTTATTTCCTCCAAAATCGATTTCCGACAGCTTTCTGCCCACTTCCCTGCCAATCCTTTCCGCTTCACCCCTGCGGGACGGCAGACGCTTATACAGGAAGGAAGCATCCTGCGCGGCGTAGGAATGCCGTTCAATATCGTCTTCCGTAGGCAGATAGCCCATTAATTGGTCCGCGCAGCCCAGTACCAGCGCCCGCTGATCTTTCAGCTGTTCCCGGATCAGCATGCCTGTCAGCGTGTAACCCTCAAAAGGCAGCGCAATGATCGGTACGCCGCCAAGAAACAGACAGCGCACTGGAAAGCGTTCTTCGTCTGTCAATTGATCAAAGCCCTCCAACATTTCTTTTTCCCAAACCCGTGCCACCCTGGCTCCGCCGGGCGGATTGGTTTCATGGGCCGCGGCAGCGTCCGCAATGCGATGGATATCTTCCTTCGTCACCTGCAAAACGCGCACGCTTTCATCTATCTGGGTTCCGAAAACCGTCAAAGGCAATTCGTGCCGCTGTCCATTTACTGCTTCGCATATTGTGTTCGCAAAGCGTTCTATTCTCGCGTTTCTTTCTTCCAGCAGACAGCGAATGGGATCGATATCCCCGCACAAGCCGTTCAAGTACATCACTTGAGCGCCTTGATTTCCCAATTTTTCGCAAACTACTCCCGGATAATCGGCGGATACTTCCCGGATCGCTCCCCGGCATACCGCATGGCAGGCGTAGGAGGCCAGGATGATCGGCAGAGCGTCCCGTCTTTGCAAGCGGAAAAAACGCGCCTGATCGTCTACCGGGTTTTCTTTATAGGCCCTGTTGTAAGCAATCGGCTGAGCTACGGTCTGCTGAATGAATTCAAGCTTCTCAACCGGCTTCACGTCCGCAAGCGCTTTTTCACATGCGTCAATGATTTTCTCGGGTACGCCGGCAGTATATTCCGGAGATACTGCTCCGCAGCCTTCATGATACTTCATGGCCGGGCCGGTATGGGTATGAATGCTTACGATGATAATATGCGCTGCGGGGATTCCTTTGCTTTTTGCCAAATGAGCCCGGACCTGATCCGTAATTTCCAAGCTGAGCCCCAGACAATCGCAGGACACCAGCAAATATGTATCCTTTTCGTTCTCAATTGCCAATGCACGGGCAAACAGCGGATCCCGCACCGTTTCCGCCTTCCGCTGCAAATAATATCCGTAACCGGCCAGCTCAACTCCAAGCGGGGGTGTGATTTCCGTTCGTCCAAATCCAGCCTGCATACGCTGCTTCCTCCTTTATAAGCCAGGAACAATGGTTTTGTATTTTTCAATGTATTTCGCATTGATTTCATCGCCGCCGTCAATATTGCTGGAAGCGAAAAACTCCACTTCTTTCCCCTGCTCCCGGCATATTTCCTCCGTTCTGCAAACGATGGCCTGCAATATGGCGGCCCCGATCACTGTGGAGGTGGGCCCTACCATGCGTCCCCCGGTTCCTTCCACACATGCGTCGCCCAAAACACCCTGATTATCCAACACCAGATCTGCCGTTTCATACAAACGGAGCCTCAGAGGATTTCGGGGCGCGGCGGCGGATGAATGCTTCATGGAAGTAAGCGCAATCACATAAACACCGCGTTCCCGGCAAAGATATGCCAGCTCCACAGGAACAGTATTCCGTCCTGAATTGGATATAGCAATTAAAATATCGCCTTTTTTCAAAGCATATTTTTGGAGCAGTTCTTTGGCAATGCCCGTTTTTCTCTCCCATTCAGAACTTTCGCTGGCTGAAATATGCAGCATCAGCCTTTCATCCAGGATCGGACAAACGCGCACCATACCGCCTGCACGGTAAAATACCTCAAGCGCCAGCAAATGACCGTGTCCCGTTCCAAAGGTATACACCATGCCGCCGCTGGTTACGCAAGCTGCGATTTTTTGCGCCGCTTTTTCCATTTGTTCCGCCTGGCCAAAGAAGGCTTGCTCCAGCATGGTTTTCATCATTTCATAATAGGTCTGTGCAGCGTTCATGGCGTTATCCTCCTATAGCCCATTTCTGATAGCTTTCTTTCATTTGCCGCAAAACATCATCCGTCAGCATATTATGCCTTTTAAAATACAAAATCACAGCGCCCAGCTCCGGCGGATATTCCGGCGTTAAAAAATTGATCGTACGATCTAATGTTTTTTCCGCCATTCGGATGGAAAACAGCGTTCTTGCCAGCCTTTGATGCTGGAAGATCCCGCCGTAAAGCCCGACGTTTTTCACATCAGGCGCTTTTTTCAGCAAGGCTGCGGCTTCTTTCGCAATTTCATCCATTTGTTTTTGAATGATCTGCACCGCAACCCCGTCTCCCCTTTCCGCCGCAATAAAAACATTTTCGGAAAACCGGGCGATCACGTCCACCCCGCAGTCCGGTGTGTATATTTTTTCCGTCAGCTGCCTGGGGTGTTGAATGCCAAAATAGCGCAGTGTTTCATCGCCCAGCACGGTGCTTTCCCCGGTGCCCTCCCAATGCTTGATGGAAGCCCGGATTCCATCAAGCGCCACGGCATAACCGGATCCGGGATCATTCAGAATGCTGCCCCAGCCGCCCATGATTTGCTGTCCCGTTCCATCGTCCATGACCACCATGGAACCTGTGCCGCAAATAACGATCAGACCGGGTTCTCCAATCGTCATGCCCATCAGCGCCATGTATGCGTCGGATTCGATCACCATTTTTCCGGGATCCATTTTATTTCCGGCCATGGCTTGAATGATTTCCGGTTCCGCAGTATTCTCCAGCGCGGCTGAGCCGATGTACAGCGCTTCGTAATCTCCGCCGCAATCCTGGACGAGACCTGATACAACCTGATCAAGATTATTGCGCGCCTGATCCATGCCGATATTATTGTAATTGATCCCGATCCCCTTTCGTATAGCCAGAACCTGCCCGGACATGCTTACAGCGGCCCCTTCCGTTTTTGTGCCGCCTCCGTCAATACCGATTACATACTTGTTTTCCATGTATGTTTTAATCCTTTCAGTTTTGAACGTAATTTTTCTTTTTATTTTCACCTGTATTGTAGACAATTGATTTTTCTTTGTCAAGGGAATGGGCATCAAGCTGCATAAAAAATCAGCGGCAGTGCGCCGCTGAAAAAAGGTTTTTCCTATTCTTGATCCGCAATCTGAAGATCAATCCCCATATCGGCCAATTCATCCCGATAGGCATCCGGTACGGTGCTGTCTGTGATCACAGTTTGAAACTGATTCAAATCCGCGTAGGAATACAGGCTGGTTACCCCGAATTTATTGCCGGTGAGCAGCAGCACCGCTTTTTCCGTATGCGCCACAGCCGTTTTTTTGATGGAGTATTCCAAGGGACTGGAATTTGTAACGCCTGTTCGGGAAGCGCCGGTGGCAGCCATAAAAGCAATATTGGTGTTCATATGGTTCAGATAGCTGGCGGATTCCTCACCGGTGATCGAATGGGTTTTTCTGTGAATTTCCCCAGGCAGAACTATCAGCCGGATATTATCGCAATCCAAAGCACGTACCATCACTTCAATATTATTGGTAATAATGGTGATATGCTTATCCTTCAGAGCGTCCATCATGTGCATGGTGGTGGTGCCCGAATCGATAAAGATAATATCCCGGTCCTTCACCATCTGCGCCGCTTTCAGGCCGATAGCCTGCTTGGCTGTACTGGGTGTGCTGCTGCGAACCGCATAAGGAACGAGCGGAGATTTTTGATCCGTTACCTTCACGCCGCCGTACACCTTTTGAATGTGGCCCGGTTGGGTCAGTTCCGACAAATCCCGCCTTACGGTATTCATAGAAACGCCGAAGGTATCCCTTAGCTCCTCCATCGTTACCGATCCATGGGTGAGGATATAGTTTTCCATTTCCGCCAGGCGCCTGGATTTCATTCAGGTACACCCCTCAGTCTATTGCAAAATGATGGTAATATTATACACAAACTTAACCATAATTGCAAGCATTTGATTCAGAATTAACCTTTTTCATCCCGCATCAGCTCCGTCAGCATCAGGAAAGTAAGCCCTTGACCATACGCGGTCGCCTGAATCGGAATATTCCGGTAAAAATCAAGATCATTGCCCATAGGCGTTCCATAGGAAACGCCGCCCACCAGACCGTCCGGCTCCACCTGGGACAAAACGCCCTCCGCCGCCTTCAAGGCTTCCGCCTTGCAGTTCAGCCATCCAAGCCTGTTTCCCTTGAGCAGCCCATAAGCAATGGCGGCGCTGGCTGAGGTTTCCAAATAACTGTCGCTGTGATCCAGAAGCGTGTGCCACATGCCGGTAGCTTCATCCTGGGTTTTCAGCAATGCCGCGCACTGCTCCCGCCAGGTGTTCAGCACCATTCGGCGAATAGGTTCCCCTTCGGGCAGCCATTCGGCAAAATCGACAGCGCCTGCCGTGATCCAACTGTTGCCCCGGGCCCAGAAGGCCTTACCGAAATGATGGCGCCCGATAAAGCACCAGCCGTGATACCAAAGGCCGTTATCATCGCAGTGCAGATATTTGATGTGAAGCAGGAACTGATACTTTGCTTCGT
>JAUNMW010000175.1 GCA_030537395.1 Clostridia bacterium
TGGAGCGGGTGATGGGAATCGAACCCACGTGGTCAGCTTGGGAAGCTGAAGTTCTACCATTGAACTACACCCGCAAGTCAATGTCTATTGTACCCAATTTTTTATGCGTTGTCAACACTTCCAGCCCAAATTTTTCATTGCATGCAGGATTTTTTTCTTTCCAGAAGAAATACCTCTTCATGCAAAGGAGGCGTTAGCATGCGTTATGATCTTCGCTGTTTATCCGTTCCCCTGCCCGAAGATGTGGCAAAGCTGAAATTCTTCGGCGATATCGACCGGCTGAACCGTGTAATCGACTTAAAGCTGCAAAAGGATATTCCCCAGGCGCTTAAAGAACGGCTCCGTCTTGAAAAAGAAATCATGGCGCTGTGGCCCCGGGCCTATCCCCATGATCAGGAAGCCGCGCTGAAAAAGCTGCGGGACTGCTTCGGCGATTTTTCCGAAGAAGAATTGAATATTCTTCGGAACGACGATGCAGTGGAATGGGCCTATATCAACGGCAAAATCCATTATAAAAACAATTTCCTGGGCAATCTCCTGAAAACCCGCCCGCAGTACGCCCGCCGGGCCCTTGACCCCGCCGTATTAAAGGAAGCCCAAGAAAAAGGCGATTTCCTGGACGGCATTATGCGGAAAATGAAAGAGCATGGCGAATTAAACGCCCGCTTTCATATCCGCATGGAAATGACCGTTCAGCCGCCGCAGGGACGGGAACGAATGCCAGTTACGGCCCAGCTTCCCCTGCCCATTGAATACGCGCAGGTGAAAAATTTTCAATTACTCTCCCTCAGCCATCCGGACGCCGTGATCGCCCCATCGGACTATCCCCAGCGCACGGTATGCTTCCGCGCTGTGCCGGACAAGCCCTTCTTTGTGGAATATACTTATGAAACCCATATTCGATACGCGAGCCCCGATCCCGGAAAGGTATTGGAACAGCAGCCAACCTTTTATACGGAAGAATACGCCCCGCACATTCTGTTCACGCCCTATCTGAACATGCTGTGCGCGGAAATCATCGGCAACGAAAAAAATCCGCTGCTGAAAGCGCGGAAAATTTACGATTTCATTACCACCAAAATGATTTACAGCTTCATGCGCCCCTACATGACCATGCCCAACGTGCCCGAATACGGTGCCTCCAGCATGAAGGGGGACTGTGGGGTGCAGGCGCTTTTGTTCATTACCCTTTGCCGCATCGCCGGCGTTCCCGCCCGGTGGCAAAGCGGCCAGTATGTGGCCCCGGGTGATGAAGGCATGCACGATTGGGCCCAATTCTATGCAGCCCCCTTTGGCTGGCTGTTTGCCGATCCCTCCTTCGGCGGCAGCGCGTATCGGAATGGCAATGAAGAACGCTGGAATTTCTATTTCGGAAATCTGGACCCCTTCCGCCTGCCCGCCAATTCGGAATATCAGCATGAATTCTATATCCCGTCCCGTCATCTGCGCTACGACCCCTACGACAACCAGGATGGCGAAGCGGAATGGGACGACGCGCCTGTGCCGCCCCAGCACAGAGATACGCGGCTTAAAGTGCTTTCATCAGAATTGTTCTAAAGAATTAACGGCCATGCAGGTTCGCCCCACATGGCCGTTTTGTCTTCTGCTATATTTTATGATTCCGCTGTCTTTTCTTCCTCAGCCTGCAATCTTTTTACTTTTGAAATGGCGTGGCTGATGGTGCGCAGCGCTTCATCTGCCCGGATCAGCTCCAAGGATGCGAAGGGCGCGTCCAGCAGCCGTTCCCAAAGGAAACGTTCCGCTTCGATCAATTGAATGGCTGCACTGGTGCCTCCGCCCCGCTGAATATTGGCCGCCTCCTTCAGCAGTCGATAGTAAACGGCGGAATAGCTGTCCCACAGCAGCTCCGGCAGCATGGAATTGGTATAGTAAACCTGGTTCTGATCCCGCAAAGCTTCCAGAACGCCGCACAATTCCGGGAAAAAAGCGGCTTTCTGCGCATCCAGCATGGCATCCATTACCATTTTCCCGTCCGTCATATCCATCAGCGGCAAAAGCAAAGCAATAGTTTGCTCCTCGCCGTCCCGGAACGGCATGGCGTAATAAATTAGCGCGTTCAATTGTTCCAACGCGTCGTCAAACTGTTTTTCCCGGTATTGGGCAAACCCTTTTTGCGCTTTTTGACGGCACAGCTCCATCAGCACCTGCAGCTTGGATTCATAATGGTGATAGAAGCTCCCTTTGCTGCAATCCAGAGCATCCAAAAAATCCTGAATGGTTGCTTTCACATACCCCTTTTCAAAAAACAGCGTTTCCGCCGTGTCCAAAATCGCCTGTTTGCGCAAATCACCTTTCAGCACTTTAATCCTTACCTCCTTCGCAAATAAAAAGCAAACTTCACACAAAGAGAGTACGATTATTTTATATAGAAATCATCCAACAAGAATGTGATTCATTGTTCAGACAATATACATCTGTACTCTGTTCGCTGCTTCGGCAGCACGCATACGCCATTAATTATATTCAATCACCTGCTGAATCATTTGGTAATTGGAGGTGCATAGCAGCTCTCTTCTGGTTTCAACGCCGTTTTGCAGATACACCTTATAGGTTTCCACCACGTAGCCCGTACGGGCTTTTTTCTTTTCCTGCACCGTACCGGGCGGAAGCAGGGGATTGTTTTCATAAATCGGTTCCGCTGGCGGTTCCGTGGTGGAAATCAGTTTGGTGGAAAGCTGAATATTCATGCCCGCTCCCAGGGAGGCCCCGTAGATTTCCACCGTGCATTGCCGCTGGCTGTAATAAGCCACAATAAAAATCGGGGTGCTTTTATCATTCCGAAAAGAAAAATCCAAATTGGGCCAGTTCACCGTGGCGTCCCGCCCCTTGTCCACATAATTGCTGGGCCAGGTATGGGGCGAACGGGACAGAATGGTCAGATCAGCCATGGCCGCGGCATTGAAAAGGGTGCTGCTCACCTGGCACACGCCGCCGCCCACCTCGTCAATCGTGGTGCCCCCGGCAATCGCCGCCGCGGGCAAATATCCTTTTTCCAAAGTCCGCTGGCCGGTGGTTTGATTAAAGGAAAAGGTTTCACCGGGCATGACTGCGGTGCCGGACACCGCCATGGCCGCCAAATTGATGTTGTTGTTCCGGTTGGCGTCGGAGGTGGTCGAAGTAGTATAAGAAGATACCAGCGCAAAGCTGTTCATCAGCTCCACCCGGGTCACTTTGGGCATGATCGGCTGGCTGTACGCCTGTACCAGACCTCTGTAATCCTTCCGGTCCAGAGCTTCGGCAATCTGGCTGTACAGCGCTTCCGAATCCAATTTCGCGCCCTGCCGATCCTCGGTAAAGGTAAAAGATCGGGTGGAAAAATCGAAGGTGGCCACCTGCGCGTCCTCCGCCTCCCGATTCACCGCATTTTCAATATTCCGCACCACCTGCCGCAATTTGTCCGGATCATAAGTGACCGCAGTATACAAATTGACAGGCGATGTGACCGTGTGGTAAAGATGCGCATAGCGATATTCAAAGGGCGTAACGTTAGAGGCGATCGTTTCCCGGGTTCCCTGCCGCCCCACAGCATAAGCGGTGTCCAGCACGCTGCCGATATTCCGCTCCAGCGTTAGTTCATTGGGAGTGATCACCCAGGTTTGATCATCCACGCGCACGGTGAGCCAAAGACTGTTTCCGGCCTGGCCTGGCTGATTGTTTAAAGCGGTCTCCGCTTGAGCCCTGCTCATGCCGCCGATATGAACCCCGTCCACCAGGACCCCCTGGGCAAAGCTTGCTTGTCCCACAATCGCCGCTTTCTGACGAAAAGGTTTATATTCCTGATAAAGCGTTATGATGATATAGCCCATCAAGCACAAAAAGGTCAAACAGATCAACGATATAAAAGACCAAAACGCAGTATGGCGCTGTTTTCTGCCTGTTCCTCCCACAGCCCAGCTTCCGCTTTTCCCTGCCGAAACCGATTGCGCGGAATAATGGGCTTGCGCCTGATAAACCATATCCGGATAGGCGGCCTTATCATCCAGGGTACGGTAAATCGTCGGCTGCGTTTCATTCGGGTATTGCGCCCGATAGAGCTGCTGCTGATTTTCCGTTTTTTTACCCCTCATAAACAGACCTCCTTTCGCAATAAACATACCCGATTCTATTTTATTCTAATTCGCGTTCGATTATTTGTCAATGCGGTAAGGGAATTTTTACAAATATAAAACCGCAAACTGCTCCTGCCTGAAAAGCGGTTTGCGGTTCTAATCTCGCGTTCAATGCTTCATTCCTTATGTGTTTTCAGCGTTTTCAGGTAATCCTTTTGTTCATCCGAAATACGATAGCTTTCTATCGCTTTCTATATCGCCTTATTGTGGGTCCAGGGGTCCAGCTTACTCTTTTCAATATATGGCAGCGCCGTCTGATATTGTTTGGCCAAAGCGGTGGCAAAATACCAGGCGATCATCATGCGGATATAGTATTCTTCCGAACGAACGCCGCAAACCCAATCCAAATACTCCGGAACAAAATCCTCATCCAGGTAATGCTGCATCAGCATACCGATGGCAAACCGCACGGTATAGGGATGATCGGAAGAAAGCCATTTCAGTATATATGAGAGCAGTTCTTTATGATACTTTTTAAAAATCCTGGGCGACATTTGATCACAGGTGGCCCAATTATCCACATAGGGCAAAAATGCTTCCAGCAGCGCAATGCACCGGGAATAATCCTTTTCCTCCGAAATCAAAAAGGCATGCAGCTGATTTTCGTCAAAATACATGTGAGGAAGCCTTTCCAAAAAGTCATCCGCTTCCTTTTGCTTCACCATATTTTTGGCAAGCGTCCTTAATTCCGGTGTGCGCACGCCAATAAAACAAGCAGGATCAACCGTTGGAATCAGTTTTTTCTGAAATTCTCCATAGGATGGATCCTGCAAGGAAAACAAGTAGGCGCGGATTTCCTGTTCTGTCATCGGTCCGTACTCCTGTTCACGAAAAATCGATAAAGTCCGAAGGAAGCAATTCATAATCCACAGCGGATTGCTTCCGTCCCAACTGATCCATCCAGGAATCACGCCGGATGTCGTTTTTCTTAAAGCCCAGCTTTTCATACACATGCTGAGCGCGCAGATTATTCAGATTTGTGTCCAGAATGATCCTGACACAGCCTCGGGCAAACAGCTCGCTGATCAGCATACTCAGCGCCCGGCGGCCCAGGCCCTGTTCCTGATAGGCTGCTTCACAGATTTTGATCCCGATTTCCGCGATAGGGCCTTCCAAAATGGTGTAGCTCATTTCGCCGATCGGTTTCCCCTGCCATTCCAGGATCAGCCGCCTGCGGGCGTCATCCCGATCCGTTTTCAGCTTTTCCGCAATTTCCCTGGCTGTGATCCCCAAGCCCAACGGAAATCCCGCATGCGCCATCACGCTGCCATCGTTCCACCATTGGGCCAATTGAGCCGCGTCCTTTTCTTCCGCGTTTCGGATGCGCAGGCCGTTCTTTTCCAAATCCATTTCGTTTTCTCCGGTTACTCGCCTGTTGCTTCGCTGAGCGTTTCTTCCGCCGCTTCCCAATCGGCGTAGGCCTGGGAAAGGGCATCCTTTAAACGCTGATATTCCTTGGCTGCCGCCGCCGCCTTATCCGGCACGGAGTACACCTCCGGCGATGCCATCAGCGCTTCCTGAGCGGCGATGGCTTCTTCCGTATCCGTCACGGCTTGTTCCGCTTTCCGAACAGCCTCTTTTAAAGCTTTCAGCTGCTCCTTCGCCAGGCGGATTTTCTTCTTTTCCTTGCCCGCCTCGGTCCGCGTCATTTCAGCGAAACGGGGGTCCTGTCCCTGCTGGGCCTGCTCCCATTGCAGCCGGGCCTGATAATCGTCAAAATTTCCCAGGTATTCTTTGATCCCGTCTTCGGACAAAACCGCCACTTTGGTGGCGAACCGATTGATAAAATAACGGTCATGGGACACAGCCAGGATGGTGCCTTCAAAGTTTTCCAAAGCGTCTTCCAGCACCTCGCGGCTGTCCATATCCAAATGGTTGGTGGGTTCGTCCAGAAGCAGGAAATTGTCCTTCCGAAGCATCAACTTGGTCAGGGCCACTCTCCCCTTTTCCCCGCCGGAAAGGGTATGGATGGGCATGAATACGTCCTCTCCCGTAAACAGGAACAGACCCAGGGCCCCGCGCACGTCGCTTTGCTCCATGCGGGGAAAAGCGTCCCACACTTCGTCCAGCACCGTCTTTTCCGGGTGCAGGCTTTCCTGCTTTTGGTCGTAGTACCCCGTATCCACGTTGGCGCCCCAGCGCACCGCGCCGCCGTCGGGCGCTTCTTCCCCCATCAGGCATTTGAGCAGCGTGGATTTCCCGATGCCGTTGGGGCCCAGCAAGGCCACCCGGTCCCCGGCGCGAAGATGCAGATTCACATTCCGGAAAAGCGTTCTTGAACCGAAGGATTTGCTGTAATCCCGGATGAAAAGCACGTCGTCCCCGGTGCGGCGTTTGGCCTGAAAGCGGAAGCGCACCTGATGCTCATCCTCCGGGCGCTCCAGCCGCTCGATCTTTTCCAGCCGTTTTTCCCGGCTCTCCGCGGCCCGGATGGATTTTTCCCGGTTGAAGGATTTGTACCGCGCGATAATGGCTTCCTCCCGGGCGATCATTTTCTGCTGCTGCTCCCAGGCCCGCATGCGGATTTCAAAGCGTTCCGCCCGCTGGCTCATATAAGAAGAATAATTTCCTTCATATTGCTCCAGCGTGCCCAGCAACAGCTCGGAAATATGGGTGCACACATGATCCAAAAAATAACGGTCATGGCTCACCACCAGCAGGGTGCCCTTATAATCCGACAAATAATGCTCCAGCCAATCCAGGGCGGACAAATCCAAATGGTTGGTGGGCTCGTCCAGCAAAAGCAAATCCGGCTTCTGCAAAAGCAGCTTCGCCAGGCAAAGGCGTGTCAGCTCCCCGCCGGACAGGAGCC
>JAUNMW010000176.1 GCA_030537395.1 Clostridia bacterium
CCCCCAGCGTACCCCTTAGTCGGGACTAACTGCGTAACTTAAAGGGCTCAATAAAGAATGCTGATACAGAGGCTGCGGTTTCGGTTCATTGTACTACGCGCCGTTCAGACCTGTCAATGCGGCGAAACGGGAAAAATGGTTGAAACAAGAAAGAATAAATACAAAATTCCGAATTGCCAAAGACCGGAAAGAATGTTATACTTGTAATTGGTTAGAAAGACGCAATTCTGATTTGAAACAGGACGGTGCGCTGCCATGAAATACTATCTTGCCATTGACATCGGCGCCTCCTCCGGCCGCCACATCGTGGGCTGGAAGGAAGGCAGCGAAGTAAAAACCCGGGAGGTTTACCGCTTTCCCAACGGCGTGGAAAAGCTGGCCGGGCATTTGGTGTGGAACATCGAGGGTCTGCTGGCCAGCGTGAAGGCGGGCATTGACGAAGCGCTGAAGCTGTATCCCAAAATCGAAAGCCTGTCCATCGATACCTGGGGCGTGGACTATGTGCTTTTGAACGGGGACCAGGAGATCCTGCCCTGCTACGCTTACCGGGACGGCCGCACGGAGGATGTGATCCCCAAGGTGCATGAGATCCTGCCGTTCTCCCAGCTGTACCGCCGCACGGGCATCCAGTTCCAGCCCTTCAACACCATTTATCAATTGTATGCGGACAAATTGGCGGGGCGGCTGGACAGCGCCACGGATTTCCTGCTGATGCCGGAATATCTGCTGTACAAGCTGTGCGGGGTCAAGGGCCACGAATACACCAACGCCACCACCGGCGGCATGGTAAACGCCGTGACGAAGGAATACGATCCCGAAATCGTAAAGGCCCTTGGCCTGCCGGAAAGCCTGTTCCAAAAGCTTTCCCAGCCCGGCGCGTATCTGGGCGATTACAAGGGGATCAAGTGCCTCCTGTGCGCCACCCACGATACGGGCAGCGCGGTAGAGGGCATTCCCATGGAGGGCAATGAAATCTTCATTTCCTCCGGCACCTGGAGTTTGCTTGGCGTCAAGTCCCCCGCCCCCATCACCACGGCGGAAAGCGAAAAAGCCAATTATTCCAACGAAGGCGGCGTGGGCTACATCCGGTACCTGAAAAATATCATGGGCATGTGGCTGGTGAACCGGCTGCGGGATGAATTGTGCCCCGATAAGCCCTGGAACGAAATCACCGCCGAGGCCGCGGAAAAGCATTTCGATCATACCGTGGACGCCAATGATTTTGCGTTCCTGGCACCCGAAAGCATGAAGGCGGCTTTCGACGCGGCGCTGCCCCATCCTCCCAAGTGCCCCATAGGCTATTTCCGCTGCGCCTACCGCAGCCTGGCCCTGAGCTATAAAAACGCCATTGAGGAAATGGAAAAGATCACGGGAACCAAGTACAGCAAAATCTACATCGTGGGCGGCGGCGCGAAAAACGCGTTCCTCAACCGCCTCACCGAGGAATTTACCGGCAAGCAAGTGATCGCCCTGCCCATCGAGGCAACGGCGCTTGGCAATTTAAAAATTCAAATGGAAGCTGAATGAAAGAAGGAGGACCGATCAATGAGCTACGAGGAAGCCCAAAAACGCTATGAGGCCCTGGGCGTGGACGTGGAAGCGGCCATGGAGAAGCTGAAAACCGTTCCGGTATCCCTGCACTGCTGGCAGGGGGACGACGTGCGCGGCTTTGACACCGACCCCAGCAAGCCCCTGACCGGCGGCATCCAGACCACCGGCAATTACCTGGGCCGTGCCCGGACCCCGGAAGAACTGATGGCGGACATCGACAAGGTGCTGTCCCTGATCCCCGGCACCCCCAAGATGAACCTGCACGCCAGCTACGCCATTTTTGAGGACGGAGAATGGGCCGACCGGGACAAGCTGGAGCCCAAGCATTTCAAAAAATGGGTGGAATTCTGCAAGGAACGGGGCCTGGGCTGCGATTTCAACCCCACCTTCTTCTCCCATCCCAAATGCGATCCCCTGACGCTGTCTTCCCCCAACGAGGAAACCCGGAAATTCTGGATCGAGCACGGCAAAGCCTGCATCCGCATTTCCACTTATCTGGCGGAAGAGCTGGGCCAGCCCTGCACCATGAATATCTGGACCGGCGACGGCTATAAGGATGTGCCGGCGGATCGGATGGGCCCCCGGGTGCGGTATCGGGAAAGCATCGATGAAATCCTGTCCGAGCCCTATGATTTCAAAAAGGTGAAGCCCTGCGTGGAAAGCAAGGTGTTCGGCATCGGCGTGGAAGCCTACACCGTGGGCAGCGCGGAATTCGCCCTGAGCTACGCCGCCGCCAACAAGGAAAAGTGCATTCCCCTGATGGATAACGGCCATTATCATCCCACCGAAGTGGTCAGCGACAAGATTCCCGCGCTGCTGGCTTTCTTCCCCGAAATCGCCCTGCACATCACCCGCCCCATCCGCTGGGACAGCGACCATGTGGTGCTCTTTGACGATGAAACCAAGGAAATCGCCAAGGAAATCGTGCGCTGCGGCGGCCTGGACGGCCGGGTGGACATCGCGCTGGACTACTTCGACGCCTCCATCAACCGCATTTCCGCCTGGGTGACCGGCTACCGCAACGTGCAGAAAGCCCTGCTTTCCGCCCTGCTGACTCCCGCCGAGGCCCTGAAGGAATTGCAGGATACCGATCAGTTCACCGAACTGATGGTGCGTCAGGAAGAATTGAAGACCATGCCCTTCGGCGAAATCTGGGATGAATACTGCCGCCGCTGCGGCAAGCCCGCCGACGGCGAATGGTTCCCGCAGATCAAAGAATATGAACAGAAAGTGCTGGTGAATCGCAAATGAAAAACATTCTGGAAGCGCCCTTCATGGTAGAAATGATCCGCACCATTACCAACATGTACGATCACGGCTGGGATGAGCGCAACGGCGGCAACGTGAGCCTGATGCTGGATGAAAAAGACGTGGCGGAATACCTAGACCTGAACAAGGTAAAGCTCAAGATCCCCACCGGTTTCACCGCGCCCGAGCTGGACGGCAAGTATTTCCTGGTCACCGGCACCGGCAAGTATTTCAAGAACGTGCAGTACGCTCCCGAAATCAACCTGGGTATCGTGCGGGTGACCGCTTACGGCGAACTGGCCGAGCTGATTTGGGGCTTTGAGGACGGCGGCAGCTTCACCAGCGAATTCCCCGCCCATATGATGAGCCATGTGGCCCGCCTGAAGGTGAACCCCGAAAACCGGGTGGTCATGCATTGCCATCCCGCCAATCTGCTGGCCATGAGCTATGTGCACACCCTGGATGAACGGAAATTCACCCGTACCCTGTGGCAGATGTGCACCGAATGCATCGTGGTGTTCCCCGACGGCGTGAATGTGCTGCCCTGGATGCTGTGCGGCACCAACGAAATCGGCGAAGCTACCGCTGAAAAGATGCAGACCGCCCGGTTGGTTGTCTGGGCCCAGCATGGCATTTACGGCGCGGGCAAGGATCTGGACGAAACCTTCGGCCTGATCGAGACCGCCGAAAAGGCCGCTGAAATCTTTATGAAGATTGCGCATCTGCCCCGGGTGAACACCATCACCGATAAGCAATTGCATCTGCTGGAAAAACGCTTCAAGGTCACCGCCCGGGAAGGGTATCTGGACTGAGAATTGCTTTTAGCTCCGAAAAATTAAGGAGTAGATAAGAGTACAGAGCACGGAGTACAGAGTACAGATTAGATAGTCTTTTATGAGAATGAGGCCAAATCAAGCTTGTTTTCATTATGCTGATATCAAAGACTATTCAATCTGTACTCTGTACCCTGCGCTCTGTACTCTTTTCTACAAATCCCGGTTTTTGTTCCGATGGACACGTAACTTTTGCCGTTTCGCCCCTTCGCAGGCCGAAAATGAAAAAACACTTAACAAAACCGAAATAATATGTTATACTGGAAATGGTATCCTGTCAGATTGTCCGGCTGCGGGGCCGCGGTGCGATTGGTTCGCACAAGCGTAAACCGCGGGGGGACAATCAAAACGTATGCTTTTCTTTGCGAGGAGGACACAGCCGGATGGATTCTTACAAGCTGCTCATTACGGGTGGAATTCCGCTGATGGGGGAAACTTATGTTTCCGGCGGAAAGAACACATCCGTTGCGGTGATTCCCGCCACGCTGCTTTCCGATGAACCCTGCACCATTGAAAACCTGCCGGACATTGAGGACGTGCGGGTGCTGAAGGATATTTTAACGGATCTGGGGGCCAAGGTGGATTATCTGCCCGAAAGCAAACGCATGACGGTGGACCCCCGGAACGTGCATTCCTGGCTGGTGCCTTACCGCCAGAGCCAGCGGATGCGGGCCAGCTATTACATGCTGGGCGCGCTGCTGGGCCGGTTCGGCCAGGCAGAGGTGGGCTATCCCGGCGGCTGCTCCATCGGCGCGCGGCCCGTGGATCAGCATTTGAAGGCCTTCCGCGCCATGGGCGCGGAGGTGGAGGAACGAGGCGCCGTCATAACCGCCAAGGGGAAAATGCACGGCACTCCCGTGTATTTTGACCGTATCACCGTGGGTGGCACCATCAACGCCATGCTGGCCGCCGCCAAGGCGGAGGGAAACACGGTGCTGTACAATGCGGCCCGGGAGCCCCACGTGGTGGACCTGGCCAACTTCTTAAACTCCATGGGCTGCAGGGTGCGCGGCGCCGGTACGGATGTGATCCGCATCATGGGCGCGCCTTATCTGCACGGCAGCACCTATACCGTGATCCCCGATCAGATCGAAACCGGCACCCTGATGATCGCCGCCGCCGCAACCCGGGGCGATGTGGTGATCCGGGGCTGCATTCCCGCCCATATGGAAGCCCTGACCGCCAAGCTGTTGGAAATGGGCGTGGCCGTCAGCGATATGGACGACGCCATCCGCGTGCGCACCGTGCGGGGGCACCGGGCGGTGAACATCAAAACCCAGGAATACCCCGGCTTCCCCACCGACCTGCAGCAGCCTATGAGCGCGCTGCTTACCCGGGCCAGCGGGGATTCCATCGTGATCGAGACCATTTTTGAATCCCGCTTTAAGCACCTGAACGAAATGCAGCGCATGGGCGCCCGGGTGCGCATCCTGGATCAAACCGCCATCATCGAGGGCGTGAGCGAATTGTACGGCGCGCCCGTCACGGCGACGGATCTGCGGGCGGGGGCCGCCCTGGTGATCGCCGGCCTGATGGCCAACGGAACCACGGAAATTTATGAGCCCGGCTTTATCGAACGGGGCTACGAGCATATTGAAGAAAAGCTGCGGGCCCTGGGCGCGAATATCCGCCGGGAGCCCCTGGAAGCACAGGAAATGCGCTTTTGATTTTTTACCCATGCCGACGGGACTTTTTCCCGCTTGTTCTCCCCTGAAACGCGGGAGCTATGAAAGGGACTGATTCATTGAACGCCTTTGAAATATTGGGCCTGCGTGATGATGCCGATGAGCAGCAGGTCCGGCAAGCTTATCACCAGCAGGTAAAAGCCTGCCATCCCGATCAGTTTGAGGATCAGGAAGCGCAGCAGCGGGCCCAGGAAAAGCTGATTCAGCTGAACCTGGCCTATGAGGAAGCCATCCGGCTCACCGCCGGGAAGCACGGGCCCGTTTCCCGCACCGTATCGGTGGAGGAGGCCAAGCGCGTTGCCAGGAAGCTGCTGGAGCAGCAGCGCTATGAAAGCGCGCTGCTGCAGCTGAGCCACGCGGAAACCCGGGACGATGAATGGTATTATATTCATGGGCAGCTGCTGATGGGCATGCACCAGTACGGCACGGCCCACCAATCCTTCCGGGAGGCCGTGCGCCTGAAGCCGGAAAACAATGAATACCGCCAGGGAGCCCTGGATGCGGCCATTGCCGTAAAAAAGCATCAGAAATGGCCCTATCGGGTGGCGGAGTGGGCGGGGAACCTGCTGCACGCCCGAAACAAAACTTGATAAAGCAGAACAGGGAGAGGGGAAGGAGCGTTTCGCGGGGGAAACGCACAATAGCCTATGAATTTACCGAATAAACTGACGCTTCTGCGCGTTTTTATGATTCCCTTATGCCTGGGACTGTGGGCCCTGGGCCAGCCCGTGGCCGCAGCCGCGGTGTTCGCCTTGGCCGCGGCCACCGATTTTTTGGATGGGTATATCGCCCGGAAGCGCAACATCGTTACTGTGTTCGGCAAATTTGCCGACCCCGTGGCGGATAAGATTCTGGTGCTCACCGCCATGATTTTTCTCTGCGCGGATCATCGCCTGCCCGCCTGGGCCGTATCCATTGTGGCCGCCCGGGAGCTGATGGTGGACGGGCTGCGCCTGGTGGCTGTGGGCAAGGGCAATGTGATCCCCGCCGGGTGGCTGGGCAAAATCAAAACCAATCTGCAGTATTTCTGCGTGCTCTCCGCCATGCTGCTGCCGGAGAATCATTGGATCACCCTTGTGCTGGCCGTTCTTATGTCCATCCTCACCGTGTGGAGCGGCGCGCAGTATGCGTGGGCTTATCGGGCCGTGTTCAAGAACGGCGGCATGTAAGAAATATGAAATTCTTCTGTTTTGTATGGCAACAGGGAGTGTGCTTCATCCTCCGGGAGGAGCATCGCAAGGGCTGATGCGTTGAAATCCGCATCCATGCTCAGGGCTGACTGCTCCGTACCAGTTTGGCCTTTGCCTGTAAAAAGAAACAGTACAGGTGTCCGCAGGCCGCTTGAAAAGCCCTTGACCAGATAACGGCAGGTACTATTGGCCGTGCTTTTCCCCAAAAAATCTCTGGCAGCCATTTCTGGTCACCAGAGATTTTTTGTTCCCGTTTGATGATGGTACGGGAGATTCTTTGCTTTTCGCTGCGCTTGGCTGATTACTTCTTGATGTAGAGATAATCGCCGGCGTAGATCAGGTTCTTGTTCTTGATCTTGGGGTTCCAGGCCATGATCATGGCTTCGGTGGTGTTGAACTTCC
>JAUNMW010000177.1 GCA_030537395.1 Clostridia bacterium
CGCATTCCGCGAATGCGCCTGTCTGCAGCAGGGTCATCATCGCTGCCAGCAGAACGAGCATCCATCTTTTCAATGCTTTCCCCTCCTCTACGAAGAAGTGCTTGTTTTCACGGTCCAGACCAAATAATCCAGCAGATCCAATTTCTTCTGTTCCGCGTGGATTCTCTCCAGCAGGAGGCGTCGATAATCCCCAAGCAGCCGCAGCTGTTCCTTCTGACGCCCGGAGCTCTGGCACGCTTCAAACTGTTTGATCAGTTCTTTGTTACAGCCTGCGTCCGACAGGCATTCATAAACCTGCTCCTCGCTCATTGCAATCACATACCCACCTCCCGGATCATATTGTAAAGCCCACCATTCAAAATAGCAAATACTTAAAAGACAATATGATTTTTACTTTTCAGGCAATAATAAATGTGGTATGATGGGACAGGGAGGGATGCATATGGAACTGCGGGTGCTTAATTATTTTCTGACTGTAGCGCGGGAAGGTGGACTGACCGGAGCCAGCGAAGTGCTCCATGTGACCCAGCCCACCATGTCCAGACAGATTCAGGAGCTGGAAGAAGAACTGGGTCAAAAGCTGTTTATTCGCACGACCCGTTCCATGGTGCTGACGCCGGAAGGAATGCTGCTGCGCAAGCGCGCCGAAGAAATCCTGGAAATGGCAGAACGCACGAAAGCGGAGTTTTCATCCATGGGCACCGCCGTGGCCGGAGACGTGTTCATCGGCAGCGGTGAAACCTTCGCATTGAAAATGGTGACTGACGTAATGGCGCAGATGCGGGAGGATCACCCCGGTATCCATTTCCAGATTTACAGCGGCAATGCGGAGGACGTGCTGGAACGGCTGGAAAAAGGCCTGCTGGACTTCGGCGTCCTGGTGGAGCCGGTGGATGTGTCGCGCTACAACAGCCTTCTCCTCCCAGTCAAAGACACCTGGGGGCTAATCCTTCGGCGGGATCATCCGCTGACGCAGAAAAACCATATCCAGAGAAAAGACCTGATCGGCATTCCCCTGATCATGTCCCGCCAGGATATGACATCGCAAAAAGCCGGCAACGACTACCTCGACTGGTTCGGGAAAACCTATGAGTCGCTGAACATCGTTGCCGGTTACAGCCTGATGTATAACGGCGCGCTGATGGTCAAGTCCGGCATCGGCTGTGCGGTAGGCCTGGATCAGGTCGTCAACACTACAGAAACCTCCGACCTCTGCTTCCGTCCCTTTGATCCGCCGCTTGAAGCAGGCATCGTAGTCATCTGGAAGAAGTATCAGGTGTTTTCCAAGCCTGCTGAGATGCTGCTGGAGAGGATGATGGGTGTGTTCGGAGAATAGGGTTGAGGAAGGGCGTTATTCTGATGACTCAGAAGGTAGAATAACTCCGCTGTTTATACTACCATCCGTACGACAACCTTGCAAGCTCAAACCACTGAAAAATCCAAAGTCATCTGGTCAATCAGCTTGTCATTTGCTATACTGTGCTGAGCAAAACCTCAGCACAGTTTCAATGATACGACCATCAACGGCAAAGAATCATGTTTCGATTTATGGCTGAAGTGGACCATAGAAATAACTCGCAGTAGCTCCACCATCAATCAGGAAGGTGGACCCTGTGATGAAAGCGCTTTTGTCGCTCATCAGGAGCTCTGCCACGTTGGCCACTTCGTCCGCCGTGCCGGGACGTCCTGCAGGACACCTGGCAAACATGTTCTTGTAGAAATCGCCGCGCGGGCCGTTGAATTCGTCGATGGCCAGAGGAGTTACGATGATGCCCGGCGCGATGTCGTTCAGCCGTGCACCGCGCTCGCCCCATTTGACGCACTCTGCCATGACCCGCTTCTCGTTGCAGCGCTTGGCCAGCTGATAGGCGTGCAGGGTATCCCGGATGTTCCGTGGTTGCAGGATGTCCAGGGAGAGCAGCTCTTCCGCGGGAGTCGTCGCCAGCTGCCGGTCCTGCTCAGCAGTCAGCTGGGGCATCCGCCAGCCGGACTGGCTTGAGATGGTGACGCCGCAGCCGCCCTCCGCGATGACTTTGCCCACTTCTTCCAGCAGCACTGCGGTTCCGTACAGATCGACTTTCAGGATGGCCTCGATGGGAGCCTGGCTGGGCGATACGCCCGCGCCGTTCACCATGTACCTGATCTCACCGTACTTCTGCGCCTCAGCAATGATGGCCAGGATGCTTTCCCGGCTGGACAAATCCATTTCGAAGGGGACCACATCGTAGCCCGCTTCATTCATGATCTTCGCGATGGTGTTGGCGTTCTCGATGTTTTTGTCGCCCAAAATGATCTTCTTTCCGAAGCCGATCCTCCGGGCAATCGCCATACTGATCTGGCCAGCGCCGGTGACAAGCATAACTTCCTTTTTCATCTCTGTGCTTCCTTTCAGCCTTCAAAGGTTATGGCGACTTTCTTCAACAGTTCCCGGATCGGCAGATGCTGGGGACAGACCTTCTCGCACTTTCCGCAGCGGATACAGGCAGAAGCCTTTCCGTGGCCTTCACCGGTGATGACATTGTTGTAGTAGTACCCTGTGTTCCAGTTGTGGAAGGCTTCATGCGCATTCAGGGAGGAGAACATGTCCGGGATCCGGATGCCCCTGGGGCACTGGCTTTCATCCACACAGTAGCGGCAGCCGGTGCAGAGCACCAGGTTCAGGCTGCGGAAGATGTCACAAACCCTCTTCACAGCGTCCATCTCGGCATCGGACAGCGGCTCGAAGTCCCGCATGGCGCTGAGGTTGTCCTCCATCTGTTCCATATTGCTCATGCCGGAGAGCACCATGGCCATGTTCGGGAAGCTGGCGGCGAAGCGCAGGGCATAGCTGGCATTGCTTCCGCCATTCAGCCTGCGCAGGATCTGATCAGCTTCATCGGGCAGGTTCACCAGGCTTCCGCCCTTGACCGGCTCCATGACGATGACAGGCTTTCCGTGCTTCTCGCAGACCTCGTAGACCTTCCGGCTTTCCACGGAGGCGTCCTCATAATCCACATAATTGAACTGGATCTGTACGATTTCGATCTCCGGATGCTCAGTCAGGATCATATCCAGAACTTCAGCCTTGTCGTGGAAGGAGATGCCGAAATGGCGGATCTTGCCTTCCGCTTTCAGCTGCAGCGCAATTTCATAAGCCCTGCAGCGTATGTATTTCTGGTAGTTGTTCCGATCCTGCGCGTGCATCAGATAGAAATCGAAGTATTCCACACCGCAGGCTTTCAGCTGGCTCTCAAAGAAGGGACGGATGTCCTCTTCCTTGTTGAAATAGGGTGTGGTCAGCTTATCTGTGAGCAGGAATTCGCTCCTGTCGTGACGCTTTGCTACGCAGTCCCGGATGGCAGTTTCAGACTGTCCGCCGATATAGCCGTGAGCCGTATCGAAATAATTGAGCCCGGAAGCGATGAAGGCATCCGCCATGCGGCAGAATTCATCATAGTCTACACGCCCGTCTTTCATGGGTAGGCGCATGCAGCCAAAGCCGAAGTTGCCATGAATTTCCGAAAAAAAGGGATTCTGTATCATCTGCGTATCCTCCTTACTCAGCCAATCCGATATTTTTCAACCAGGCAGCCACATCTGCGCTCGTGCCTTCCGCATCGTTCTGAGCCTTGCTGCCCCGAATGGCCAGACCTTTCAACACGGTGGCACTGGTCAGAAGTCCCTCGATGTCCCGCTGGCTGTGGGACTGGCCGCTGCCTTCGTGGGTATTGAAGGGGATCACCGTTTTGCCGGTGAAGTCATAGGCTTCCATGAAGGTATAAACAATATTCGGAATCTCGCCCCACCAGATGGGATAGCCAATGAAGATGGTGTCGTACTGATCCCAGTTTTCGATCTCTCCGTCATATTCCGGGCGGGCATCAGTGCGCTGCTCTTCCGTGGCAGCATCCAGGCAGGAATCATAATCCTCAGGATAGGGCACAACGGGAACCAGCTCGAAAGTATCCCCGTTCATCTGTTCCGCGATGATCTTGCCCATCTTCGCGGTATTGCCTTCCTCGATCACGCCCACATTGTAATTCTCACCTGCGTGAGAGAACCAGACTACCAGCACATGAGTAGGTATTTCCTCGGCGAAAGCAGGAATGCATGCGCACAGCAGCGCCACAGCAAGGATCAGGGAAATCAGTTTCTTCATATTCTTGAACTCCTTCCGATTTTCTGTAAACAGTATCCTATTACACATCCCAGCAGGATGAGTGTTAGCAAAATGGCCGCATGGTCCAGGAAGAACAGGATGAGCGGCTCCTCAAAGTCGAAAAACACAAACTGCTCCTGCAATGTCATATACCGGGGAAAGCCTCTTCTGATAAAAGCAAAGATTCCATACCCAGACACACAGAAAGCCAGCGCAGCGGGAATGATTCCCGCCATGCCGGATTTGCTCTTCTGTTTACGGATCATCCCGGTCATGTGCATCCCGGCATGCAGGCAGCAGAAGGTGAAGCCCCAATACGCGCCAAGCAGATGAAGCACCCGGGCAAAAGACCTTCTGCCCACGTGCGGCAGACCCGGAAACACATGCTTTGCCATCATGATGCCCGTGATTGCCTGATCAATAAACACGATGATCATCAGGACATCCAGCGCTGTCAGGACAATGCGGTACGCGGTGTACTTTCCCTTGAACAGGTTTTTATGCCACTGCCAGTTCATCGCGTGGTGCAGTATGAAAAGGGAGATCATACACAAGCCAAGGATCTCATGCGTTTCCTGCCCGATCAGCTCGTATGCCATCAGACAGGGCAGCATGAGTGTCATGATGATATCCAGAATCCGTTTCAATTTGTTCTTCATATCCTCACCAGGTCCTGGCTTCTGACAGTGTGATGAGCCAGTGGCCATCCTTTTTCACCAGCTTGAGATCCTGCTCCAGCCGCCAGGTGTGCCAGCCGCCGCCGAATACTGAGGCGTGAACCCGGCTTTTGCCGATCAGTGCAGCTGTGTCCCCGTTCTCAGTGACATCAATGCTGTCATGCTCGGCAGACGCGTAGTTCAGGGTGCCGTTCGCGACAGCTTTCAGAAAAGCTGTCTTGGGCTGGCGCATGCCGGTCATATGCACCAGCACAAAGGAATCATCCAGAACGGTGGAAAGTGCCGGGATATCTTTGGCGATCATGGCACGGTACATTTCGATATAGGCCGTCCGGCATTGCTCCTGGTCAGACATTTTTCTTCGCCCAGGCAGCAACCTTGCCTTCGCTCTGTGCCGCTTCCGCACCGTGGATGGAGAGACCAGAAGCCACCGTTGCGCCTTTGCAGATCTTTTTCAACTCCCGCTCACTGCCACCCAGGCCGCTGCCCTCGTTGGTGCAGAAGGGAACGATCTTCTTTCCGGTCAGGTCGAAATGTTCCAGGAAGGTATAGACGCACATGGGCATCGTACCCCACCAGTTGGGAAAGCCCACGAAGATGGTGTCGTACTGCTCGATGGATTTCGGGTATTTTTTAAGCTCGGGACGAGCGCCTTCACGCAGCTCGGCTTTGGCTTCCTCAATGCAGACCATGTAATCCTTGCTATATTCGCGAACCGTCTCGATCTCAAACAGGTCGCCGCCGACCGCCTTCTGTACGAACTCCGCTACGCGCTCTGTATTGCCTTTGGCCAGATCGACGATGCTTCCGTTCCAGTAGTTCTGCCATTTCCGGGAGTAGTACACAATCAGATTTGCCATATGGATTCCGCCTTTCTGATGTTTGTCTTCTCAGTCAGCAGCATGCTTTCAATGCTGTACCTATATTTTAAATAGAAAAAGGCACGGAATCAATTCGGATTTCCGCGCCTTTTGATTAGAAAAACTTATTTGACGTTCTGCCTCAGAGCTTCTGTAAACTCCCATTGCAGGGAGGAATCGCTGGTTTCCGGCCAGAAAGCAAAAATCTTTCGGGTCAGCGGGACATCGCCCCGATACAGCGGCAGGAGCGTTGTACCGCCATCCGTCGGCATATCTGCATCGCATGGATAGAACCCGATCCCTGCGGCGGCATTCAAACGGGCTTCATCCACGTTTTCTGTAAACAGAAAGCTCGATTGCAGTCCCATGACATCCCGCCAGTGGACTGCTTCATTTTCACGCTGCTCCGCTGATGTCACAAGGATGCACAGCCTGTCCTGCATGTCATCCAGCGCCGCTCTGCCGGCTGCCGTCAGCGAATCATCCTGCCGGATCAGGGCATATAGAGGCTGTTCCATCAGTTCTTCGTTGACGTACTGGTCTGAAAGAGCTCGCCACTGGTCGTTGATCACCATATCCAGAGAGCCCTCATTCACCGGATGAAACAGCTCTTCATGGGTGCCTGTTGTCAAAGACAGCCGCACATGGGGATGCGAGGTCGTAAAGTCCCGGACAGTCTTCTGAATGATCCTGGCGCTGAAGCCGTTCAGTACGCCGACCCGTAGACGCTGATATTCTCCGCTTGCGATCCGTCTGACTTCCCGTACTGCGCTGTCCAGCGTCTGGACCTGCTTTTTCGCCTGTTCATAGAAATACCTGCCAGCCGGTGTAACTGTGAACTTCCGGCCATGCCGCTCCAGCAGCTGCACCTGAAGTTCCTCCTCCAAAGCCTTGATCTGCTGGGAGATGGCCGACTGCGAGATGTGGCAGACTTCACCGGCTTCAAAGAAACTGTTCGTTTCTACGACGGCAATGAAATAGCGCATTTGCCGGTACATTTGCATCACGCTCCGCTTGTTTGGTCTGACCGCTTTCAATCGTCACTATTTATTCTACCAAATTGTATGTTACTTTTCAATAACTCAAACTTCCTGCATATTGCGTAAGCCAGCCGTTCACAAACCGCAACTGCGGCCGCCGGACTCCGCAGAATGCAAACTTCCCACACCCACATCCGGTCAGCCTTGGATTGTTACAAGTGTCAGCGGT
>JAUNMW010000178.1 GCA_030537395.1 Clostridia bacterium
GATTTATATAGTCGCATTCTCTTTCTCACTGCGAATCCAACGTACAAAAGATTTCAACAATATATATCTCAACTCTCAACTCCTTTTCTTACTTGCTTAAAGTGCTCATTAAATCAATTCTGCGTCCTTCTCCTGCCTCTCAAACCTTTCCAAAAAAGAGTGTTCTTCCCCCTCGTGCTTGTAGCCGGGGAAGGTGTCCAGGCAGACGGAATGGAGGCTGGCGAAAATACTTTTTTCAATGTCGGGGTTCTGGCGCTTGAGCTGCCGGATCAGTTCCTTGATTTCCTTGCGCTTGCTCAGGTGGGCGTCCTCCCCGGCGGCTTCGGTGAAGCGGCAGGCGCATTGAATGAACTCCAGATGATTGTAGCGCTGCCAGGCTAAAATATCATCTTCGTGCACACAGTACAGAGGTCGGATGAGCGCCATGCCGGGATAATTGGTGCTGTGCAGCTTGGGCAGCATGCCCTGAAGCTGAGCCCCGTAAAACATGCTGAGCACCGTGGTTTCGATCACATCGCTGAAATGATGGCCCAGGGCGATTTTGTTGCAGCCCAGCTTCTGGGCCTGACTGTACAAATGCCCCCGGCGCATGCGGGCGCACAGGTAACAGGGATTCTTTTCCGTTTTGTTGGCAACGTCGAAAATGTCCGTTTCAAAAACGGTCAGGGGGATACGCAGCAGCGCGGCATTTTCCTCGATTTTTTGGCGGTTCAATTCGTTGTACCCGGGGTCCATGGTGAGAAATACCAATTCAAAGGGCACTTCCGTGTACTTTTGCAGCATCTGCATCAGCTTGGCCAGCAGCATGGAATCCTTGCCGCCAGAAATGCACACGGCGATTTTGTCGCCCTCCCGTACCAGCTCATAGCGCTTCACGGCGGCGATGAAGGGGTTCCAGATTTCCTTCCGGTATTTTTTGCTGATGCTGCGCTCGGCCCATTGGCATGCGTCCAGTTCCCGCTTCATGGCTTCGCCTCCTGGCCTTGCTTTTTCTCCCGCCAAGCCTGTTTGTAGGCCGTTTCCATGCTGGGAGTGGCGTGGACGCGATTGTTCTTTTCCAGGAAAGCGGCGATGCTGCCCTGTACATTTTCCACCTCCCGGCCAAATTCCCGGGCGGATACGCGCAGGGCTTGGTTGCCCAGCACGATGGCCTGCTCAGGCCCGTCGGATGTGGCTACCCGGATGCGGGCCGCGCCTTTGGCTTCATAAGTGGTTTTTTCAATGAAGGCGTCGGCGGTCTGGGCTTCTTTGGTGTAGACCACAAAAATGTTCAGGTATTTTTCCACCGATCCCGCGCCGCCCGGTACCCGGTAGGCGTCGAAGACCAGGATCACATCCTTGCCCGTGACTCCGCTGTAATTGCACAGGATATCCATCAATTGCTGCCGGGCGGCCTGGAGGTTTTCCTGGCTCAGCTTCTTTAATTCATCCCAAGCGAAAATGATGTTATAGCCGTCCACCAGTAATATTTCCCGCTGGGAAAAATCTCCCGGCGTAACGGGGGCGGCGGTGGTCAGGGCGGGCTTCACGGGAGCGAATAACTGCCGGGATTTCACGGGGCCGTAGGTGCGCTCGAAAATCGCCATCAATTCCTCGTCCTCTTTGGCCGTGCCCTGATAGGCGGCCCGGACGGGCGTTTTCGGCACTGAATCGGCGGCCCCCGGTTCCAGGGAACGCTGCTCTTTTATTTCTTTTAGAAGGGGAAGATGGGCATAGCTGTCCACCTGATCCCAGGGCACCTCAAAGCCCGCGCCGTGGGAGCAGAAAATGGAGTCCGGCGAATTGAACAGATCGCCCAGCGGATTGTAGCCCCGAGCGGCGATCACCGCCGCTGCGTCGGCGCAGGGCAGATAAGCGGCGAATTCCGCGTTCATGCGGCCCCGGCCCTTGGTGTAAATGCTCACCTGCTTGCCGTAGGAGGCGCACTTGGAGGCGGGGGCCAGGGCGCGAAGGGTCAGCAAATCGCCCCCGGCGTTTTCCGGCGCGTCGAATTCCCCGCCCATGGCGGTCAAATCGTTCATGGCCCGGCCCAGATTGTCCTGGGGCACCGTCAATTCCAGATTCAAATAGGGCTCCAGCAGCACGCTTTCCGCCTTCATCAGGCCCTGCCGGATGGCCCGGTAGGTGGCCTGGCGGAAATCGCCGCCTTCCGTATGCTTTAAATGGGCGCGGCCCGCCACAATGGAGATTTTCATATCCGTGATGGGGGACCCGGTGAGTACGCCCACATGCACCTTTTCCCGCAGATGGGTCATAATCAGCCGCTGCCAGTTGAGGGCCAGATCATCCAGGGGAACGGCAGAATCAAAGCGCAGCCCGCTGCCCCGCTTGCCGGGAGACAAAAGAAGATGCACTTCGGCGTAATGGCGCAAAGGCTCGTAGTGCCCCACCCCTTCCACCGGGCCGGCAATGGTTTCCCGGTACAGCACGCTTTCATCGGCAAAATCGATATCCATGCCGAAGCGATCCTTGCACTGGCGCTTGAGTACCTCCAGGTACACGTCGCCCATGGATTGGATATGGATTTCCCGCTTCTGCTCGATATACTCCACCCGCATGAGCGGTTCTTCTTCTTCCAATGTGCGCAGATAATCCAGGGCGTGATGAATGTCCGTATGATCCCGAATCACCAGGCGGCAGGAATAGCAGGGCTGAATGATGGCTTCCCGTCCCCTGCTTTCCGCGCCCAGACCGTCCCCAGGGGCTGTTTTGCTCAGACCCACCACGCAGCACAGGGCGCCCGCCTCCGCGGATGGAACAGCGGTGTATCTTGCGCCGGAATATTTGCGCAGCTCAGCCGCCTTTTCCGCCCAGAGGACTTCTCCGTTTTCATCCTTTAAGGATAGCAGATCGCGCACCTTCAATTCTCCGCCCGTCACCTTCAAAAAGGTCAGCCGGGCCCCCTGGGCGTCCCGTGCCACCTTATACACCCGGGCCCCGAAATCGGAAGGGTATTCCCGGGCGGGATCAAAGTTGACAAGCGCTTCCAGAAGGGTTTCAACGCCTTCATTTTTCAGCGCCGCTCCAAAATAGCAGGGAAACAGCCTGCGGCTGCGGATCAATTGCTGGATGCGGTAATCCGGCACTTTGCCGTCTTTTAAAAAATAATCCAGAGCCACTTCGTCGCACAGGGCAATTTTTTCATGATCCAAATCGGTAAAATCGATGATATTATCGGAAAGCTGCTTTTGCAGGTTTTGCAGCAATGTTTCTTTATCGCCTTGAAAGCGATCCGTTTTGTTCACGAACAGGAAAACAGGAATTTCAAACTGAGCGAGCAGCTTCCACAGGGTCCGGGTATGGCTCTGTACACCGTCCACAGCGCTGATCACCAGCACGCAGCCGTCCAGCACGCTCATGACCCTCTCCGTTTCCCCGGAAAAATCGGTGTGGCCAGGGGTGTCCATCAGTGTGATTTCTTTCTTTTTCCAAGTCAAAATGGCCTGCTTGGAAAAGATGGTGATGCCCCGCTCCTTTTCCATCTGCTCCGTATCCAGAAACGCGTCGCCGTGATCCACCCGGCCCTGCCTGCGCACCGCGCCGGACAAATACAGCAAAGATTCGGACAGGGTGGTTTTTCCTGCGTCCACGTGGGCTGCCAGCCCGATGATATTGCCCTTTGCCACAGGAACACCCTCCCTTTTTCCGCGCTTGCTTTCACGTGTTTTTCTTATTCCATCATACCACGGATCGGCGCGGTTTTCCAGTGGTTTTTTATGAAGCGTCCCCATCATTTCCATTTCGATTTGCAATTGACAGCGCAAACTGAATTGAATACAATACTTGGTGGGTTTTATTTCCAGAAACAAGCAAGAGGAAACGCCATGAAGATCAATGTGACGGAAGCGCTGCGCTACCTGGGCGTGAAGGAGCCGGAAAAGGATATGCTGGCCCGGGCGGAAGCAACAGCACGGGGACTGGAAGAATGTATCAAGCCCCGGTATTTGTTTCGGGATTTTTCTTTGGAAAAACGGGAAGGCGGTGTGTATTTCCGGGAAGCGGACATCATGCTGCCGGGAAAGCTTGCGGAAAGCATGCTTGCCGAATGCCACAAAGCGGCGCTGCTGATTTGCACCCTGGGCACGGAGTTTGACCGGCTGCTGCGAGCGTCCCAAGCCCGGGACATGGCGGAGGCTGTGATCCTGGACGCCTGCGGCAGCGCGTATGCGGAAAGCGCCTGCGAGGAAGCGGAAAAGGAAATTGCCGCCCGACATCCCCATTTATTTTTAACGGACCGGTTCAGCCCCGGTTACGGGGATTTGCCGCTGGAATTGCAGCCCGCGTTTTTATCGGCGCTGAACGGGGAAAAGCTGCTGGGGGTATATGCCACCGCGTCGCACTTGCTCAATCCCATGAAATCCGTCACCGCCGTGGTAGGTTTAGCGGATAAGCCCCAGGCGGCGAAAATCCGGGGCTGCGGGGCGTGCGCGCTGAAAGGAAACTGCGCTTATCGGGAAAGGGGGATCACCTGTGTTTCAAATGCCTGATCATACTGTTTTATTGGACGGCGCCATGGGCACCATGCTGCAAAAAATGGGCATGAAGCCGGGAGAAACGCCGGAAATCATGAATCTGGAAAAGCCCGAATGGATTTTGTCCATTCACCGGGCTTATATCCGTGCGGGCAGCCAAATTATATATGCCAACACCTTTGGAGCCAACCGGCGAAAGCTGCGCCGCGCGGGAGGAAACGCCAAGGAAATCATCACGGCTGGCGTGAAGCTGGCGAAGGAAGCAGCGAGGGAGACGGGAGCCAAAACAGCGCTGGACGTGGGCCCCATCGGCGAGCTGCTGGAGCCCATGGGCGCCTTGACCTTTGAGGAAGCCTATGATGTGTTCGCGGAAATGATGGAGGCCGGGGCCGCGGCGGGGGCTGATCTGATCGTGATCGAAACCATGACCGATCTGTACGAGGCCAAAGCCGCGCTGCTGGCAGCCAAGGAGAAAACGAGCCTGCCGGTTTTTGTGACCATGAGCTTTGACGCTGCAGGCCGCACTTTTACGGGCTGCACCGTGGCTTCCATGGCGCACACGCTGACCGGCCTGGGGGCGGACGCCATCGGCATCAATTGCTCTCTGGGGCCCAAGGAATTGCTGCCTTTGGCGCGGGAACTGCGGCGGCATACCCATCTTCCCCTCATCGTCAAGCCCAATGCGGGCCTGCCGGACCCGGTGGACGGGCACTATGATTTGAGCGCCGGAGAATTTGCGCTGGCCATGGGCGATTTGATCCGGGCCGGAGCCGTTTTCGCGGGGGGATGCTGCGGCACGGACCCGGAATACATCGGCGCTTTAAAAGCAGTCTTATTGGAAACAAAAGCGGAAACTTTTTCGGAAGACATTCCCGCCCTGGTGTGCACCCCCACCACGGCTCTGACCCTGGATCGGGTGCGGGTGATCGGCGAACGCATCAACCCCACGGGAAAAAAGCGGTTCCAGCAGGCGCTGTTGGAAAATGACATGGATTATATCGTAGATGTTGCGATCCAGCAAATTGACGCCGGGGCGGAGCTGCTGGATGTGAACGTGGGCTATCCCGGGGTGGATGAAGCGGTGATGCTGCCCCGGGTGGTGAAAGCGCTCCAGGCGGCGGTGGATGTGCCGCTGCAATTGGATTCGGCGAATCCCGCGGCGCTGGAGGCCGCTTTGCGGGCGTACAACGGCAAGGCTGCCGTGAACTCCGTCAGCGGCAAGGAAGAATCGCTGAATACGGTGCTGCCCATTGTGAAAAAGTACGGGGCGGCGGTGGTGGGCCTTGCGCTGGATGATGAAGGACTGCCGGACAGTGCCGAAAAACGGCTGGCCATCGGGGAAAAGATCATGATCCGGGCCGCGGCGCTGGGCATCCCCAAGCGGGATGTGTGGATCGATTGCCTGACCCTCACCGTGTCCGCTCAGCAGGACCAGGCGGAAGAAACGCTGAAAGCCGTGTCCCTGGTGCGGGAAAAGCTGGGACTTCAAACGGTGCTGGGAGTCAGCAATATATCCTTTGGCCTGCCCAATCGCCTGCTGATGACCCAAACGTTTTTGATCCGGGCCCTGCACGCGGGCTTGACGCTGCCCATCGTAAACCCCAATCAGAAGGAAATCATGGACGCCATTGCCGCCTTCCGGGTGCTGAACGGGGAGGATCAGGAGAGCAAGAATTACGTGGCGCGGTTTTCCCAGGCTCAGATGGAGGCAAAGCCCGCTTCTGCTTCGGCGGCGCAGATGACGCTGGACGAAGCCATTATTCGCGGCCTGAAAACGGAGGCCGGACGCATCGCCCGGGAAGCGCTCCGGGATCAGCCGCCTTTGTCCCTGGTGGACGGGCATCTGATCCCGGCACTGGACAGAGTGGGGGCTGATTACGAGCGCGGCGCGGCGTTTCTGCCCCAATTGCTTTCCGCCGCTCAGGCCGCTCAGGCGGTGTTTGAGGAAATCCGGGCCGTCATGGCCGCGCAGGGCGGGGAAACCGTCAGCAAAGGAAAAATCATCATTGCCACCGTGCAGGGGGATATTCACGATATTGGAAAAAATATCGTGAAAACCGTATTGCAGAATTATGGCTATACGGTGCTGGACCTGGGCAAAGATGTGCCGCCGGAAACGGTTGTCAGAGCAGCCCAGGAGGAGAACATCCGCCTGGTGGGCCTGTCCGCCCTCATGACCACCACCCTGCCCGCTATGGAGGAAACCGTGCGGCAGCTGCGGCAATTGAAAACGCCGCCCCAGGTGATGGTGGGCGGCGCGGTGGTGACGGCGGACTACGCCCGGGCCATGGGCGCGGATTTCTACGCCAAGGATGCCCGGGCAGCGGTGGAAATCGCAAGGAAAGTATTTGGAAGCTGAGATTTGTTGAAAAGGTAGGAGGTAGGAAGTA
>JAUNMW010000179.1 GCA_030537395.1 Clostridia bacterium
TGCTTTGCATCCGGTGAAAATAGGCGAAATCGGGCGGGGGAAAGGCCGCCTAATGCTGCTTGCTGACTCCAGGCAGCTAAAAAGCTGCCTGGAGGAAACCACGTATGGGAAAGGCGGCTTTTCCCCCGCCCAATTTTGCCTATTTTCATTGTGCCCGAAAGCTTGCTATATTCCGTTCCCAGCGCAGCACGCGGAACATACTTCGCTATCCCCACCAAGTAGCTTCGCGAGGAGTGGGTCCAGGGGGCGAAGTCCCCTGGCGCAGGTCTGGGGGCGCGCAGCCCCCAGCGTAACCCCTTTAGTTCAAACTAACTGAGTAAGTTATTGCGCTCTTTAAGATACAAGACATGAAAAAAGAATTGACACGAAGAAGAAAATACGGTAAACTGAATTTCCTTTTATTTGTTTGTTTTGGAACCGACGCGGAGGACGCCATGAGTTACATTACGGTAAACGGACTGACCAAAACCTTTTTTGTGCGGAAAAAACGGGAAAAGGGCAAGCTGCTGCGGGAAAAAGCGGAGATCAAGGCGCTGAGGGGCGTTTCTTTTTCTGTGGAGCGGGGCGAGCTGGTGGGCTACATCGGGCCCAATGGCGCGGGAAAATCCACCACGGTAAAGATCCTGTCCGGCATTTTAACGCCGGACGGGGGACAGGCGCAGGTGGGTGGCCGGGTGCCCTGGAAGGACCGGAAGAACCATGTGCGGCATATCGGCGTGGTGTTCGGTCAGCGCAGCCAGCTCTGGTGGGATGTGCCTATTGCGGACAGCTATTCCCTGCTGAAGGACATTTACCGGGTGTCGGATGAGGATTTCCGAAAGAGATATGAGGAATTGGTGGACGCCCTTTCCCTAGGCGATCTGCTGCGCACGCCGCTGCGGCTGCTGAGCCTGGGCCAGCGCATGCGGGCGGAATTGTGCGGATCGCTTTTGCACAGCCCAGAGCTGCTGTTTCTGGACGAGCCCACCATCGGCCTGGACGCGGTGAGCAAGCTGGCGCTGCGGGATTTCCTGAAGCGGGAAAACCGGGAAAATGGCACCACCATCCTTTTGACCACCCACGATATGGAGGACATTGCCGCGCTGTGCCCCCGGGTGATGGTGCTGGGCCACGGCAGCAAGCTGTACGATGGCTCCCTGCCGGAACTGCTGTCCCGGTACGATACCCAGCGAGTGATGACCGTGCGCTACGACTGGGACGCCGCGATGCCTGAATTGCCGGCAGGCTGCGAAATCGGCCGAGAGGGGGACGCTTTCCGGGTGGTATACGATCATGACAGGGTGCCCACAGCCCATATGATGGCGCTGCTGCAAAGCGCCGGCCCCATCCGGGAATGGACGGCGCAGCCCCAGAACGTGGATCACCTGATCGCCGCCATGTACAGGGAGATGGACTTATGAGGGCATATCTGTCTGTGTTCCGCATGCGCTGGAAAATGGAATTGCAGTACCGGGGCGCGGTGGTGGGCGGATTCATCTGCCAGGTGTTTTTCGGGCTCATCCTGGTGGCGCTGTACCGGGCGCTGTACGCAGGAAAGCCTCAGGCCATGCCCCTTTCCTCTGTGACCACCTATGTGTGGCTCCAGCAGGCGTTTTTCAGGATGCTTTTATCCTCGGACGATGATTTGCGGGAAAAGATCCGCACCGGCAATATCGCCTATGATTTGTGCCGCCCGGTGCAGATGTACGGATATTATTACGCCCGCATCGCGGCGCAAAAGCTGCTGGGCAGCCTGCTGCGTGCCGCGCCTATGCTGGTGTTCGCACTGCTTTTGCCGAAGGGTTGGGGGCTGGCCGCGCCCGCTTCCTTTCCCGCGCTGCTGGCGTCCGTGGCCGGATTGCTGCTGGGGCTTCTTTGCGTGTGCGCCCTGGAAAATGTGACCATGGCGTTTACCATGCGCACCCTGGACCCCCGGGGCATTCAGGCCATGCTGAATCTGCTGATGACGCTGCTGGCCGGCAACATCCTGCCCCTGACCCTGTTCCCGGATTCCTGGCAGCGTATCCTGACCCTGCTGCCCCACGCCCAAATCCTGGACGCGCCGATCCGTCTCTACACCGGGGAACGGGCGCTGTCCGACGCCGCGGGCATATTGGCGCTTCAAGCTGTCTGGATCGTGATCATCGTGGCCTTTGGCCTGTGGCTGTGGCAGAAAAACCAAAAGCGCCTGATCGTGCAGGGAGGATAACGCATGGACACCGTCAAATTATACCTTCGATCCATGGGCATGCTGCTGAAAAGCCAATTGCAGTATCCCGCCTCCTTTTTGATGCAGACGTTGGCTCAATTGGTGATGGAGGGCGGGGAAATGCTGGCCGTGATCCTGATCGTGGATCGGTTCGACAGGCTGGGCCAATGGATGCCCGGCGATCTGTATTTCTTTTTCGGCATGATGTCCGTCACCTTTTATTTAACGGAATTCCTGGGCCGGGGCGTCACCGGCAATTTCCCCAGCCTGGTGCGATCGGGGCAATTGGACACGCTGCTGCTGCGGCCCCGGGGGGTGCTCACCCAGGTGCTGTGCAGCGCCATCGATCCCCGGCGGATTGTCTGCATCGCAATCGGCGTGACGGCGCTGGTGATTGGCAGCCGAATGTCAGCCGTGGAATGGACGGCGCTGAAAGCGCTGGCGATGGCCGAATCCATCCTGCTGGGTACGCTGCTGGTACTGGGGCTGTTCATGATCGAGGCCGTGTTCTGCATCCACAGCGTAAAATCCGTGGAGCTGGTGAACGCCCTCACATACGGCGGCCGCAGCGCCTGCCAGTACCCCATCGATATTTTTCCCCGGCCCCTGCGCGTCCTGTTTACGGTGGCCGCGCCCTTCGCCCTGACGCTGCACGTGCCTGCCGCTTATATCCTGGGCAAACCCCTGTACGGCTGGCCCGCCTGGACGGCCTTCGTGACGCCGCTTGCCGGGGCCGCGCTGTTCCTGGTCATGTACCTGGTGTTTCAAAAGGCCATGCGGTTTTACCGGTCTACGGGAAGCTGAAAAGCACATCGTTCAAAAGCTCAGAGAACAGAGCGCAGATTACAGATGATACAGTGAATACATCGATTTTTCAACAGTTATTAGACTATCCAATCTGTACACTGAACTCTGCACTCTGTTCTCTCTCCCCCGTAACTTACAAGCTTCCAACTCTCAGAAAGGAGCCCTCTCATGCCTTCCATCACCACCCAGGGGATCGTGCTGCGTCATGCGGATTATCGGGAGCATGACCGGATGCTCACCCTGCTGTCCCCCTCCATGGGGCGGATCGAGGCCCTGTGCCGGGGCTGCAAGCGGCCCCAGAGCCCCCTGCTTTCCGCCAGCGAATGGTTTGCCCTGGGGGAATATGTGCTGTACGCCGGGAAAGGGCATATGACCGTGACCTCCTGCAGCCTGACGGAAACCTTTTTCCCCCTGCGCACAGACTATGACCGGCTGAAATACGCCACCTACCTGCTCTCCATCGCGGAGGCCGCCGCCCAGCCCGGAGAGCGGGCCGTGGAATTATTCACGCTCCTGGCCCGGTCCCTGTCCCGCCTGGCCTACACGGAGAAGGACCCCCAGGCCGTTTCCGCCGCTTTCCTGCTGCATCTTTCCGCCGTCAGCGGCTATCGGCCCCGGCTGTCCCACTGCGTGCGCTGCGGCAGGCGCATGAAGGATGAAGAAATCCGCCTGATGGATATTGAAAACGGCGGCCTGCTCTGCAAAAACTGCCAAAGCAGCCTCACCCGCGCCCGGCCCCTTTCCCCCGCTCAAGCGCTCTGGATGCGGGATGTGCTTACCCGGGGCATCGATAAAACCGATCAGCCCGAGGAAAACGCCCCCGGGGCCCTGCTGGGTGAATATGTGGAAGCGCGCATGGAAAAGCCCATCCGTCATGAGGGGCTGTGGCGCTAAAAACATATTCATAAACTGAAGCTTAACAAAGCCAAAAGAGAGAACAGAGTACAGAGTGCAGAGTACAGATTAGATAGTCCTTTTTTTCATTTCAAGCTTGCAACTTGATTTTTCAAGACTATATAAATCTGTACTCTGAACTCTGTACTCTGTTCTCTTTTACGAAGCTTTCGTTTCCCAATCTTCCTGCTTTTTGCCGCTGAAAGCAACATAGTATTGATAGGTTTCCCGGCCATAATCCGTTATGGTGCGGGCATTGGCGTTGTAGCGGGTAAAAATCAATTGAATTTCCTCGGGCGAATAAGAAGAAAAATCCATACGCCCCGTCATTTCCTCCGCGGCGGAGATCAGGTTCAGCGCGGCCAGGCGCAGATTAAACTGGGGATCCCCATTCAGCCGCCGCCACACCTTACCCAGATCGGCAGGTTTTTTTTCGTCCGGCCTGTGATCCTTTGGAAAGCCAAAGGCGGCGGGGCTGCTTTCCAGCCCTTTTTCCAGCGCATAACGCATGGCGCGGATGGCCACATAAGCAAAAATCTGGGCATAACCGGTGGAACTGTCCCGCTTTTTCAGCAGTCCGCCGGGAAAGCGCCGTAGCGGGGGCTTTTTGAAAACGCGGCGGACCCAGGAAAGCAAATCATACCGGAGCCAATAGTATTTCACCGCCCCGTCGGCCAGAACGTCCATCCAGTCGATTTCCTTCATTTCCTTCAAAAGGACCGCGTGAAGATAGGCCTGGGGAATGCCGTACCTTTCCTCCAGCCGCTTCATCCATTCCTCTTGTTCGGCAATGCGCTTTTCAATTTGCTTTTGGGTGTATCTTTTCAGCATCGTCCTTTTCCTTCCATGGCGTTGATCTCTTCAAACAAAAAAGGGACGCGGAAAGCCTATGGCCTCCGCATCCCCGCCGGCATCAGGCGCCGGTGATCAGCCGCACGGCGTTCAGAATGGCCAGCACGATCACCGCGATGCCGCATACCAGCAGCACATAATGCAGCTTCAGCTTGTTTTCCTTGGGCGTTTTCACAAACATCAGAATATCCGCCACGCCCAGCAGCGCGCAAACGACGACCAGGATCCAATGACCGGTGATGCTCATGAAGCAAATCTCCTTTCTGGGCCGGGGCGGGGATCATTCCGAGGTGCCGCGGAAGCCCTTGCCCACAATTTCACTGGAAGAAGTAATGGTGATAAAGGAATGGGGATCGGTGGCCCGCACAAAGGTCTGCAGCCGGATGGCCTGGGAGCGGTTGATCACCGTCATGATCACTTTGCGCTCCTCATGGGTGAAGCTGCCCTGGCCTTCCATGATCGTGGCGCTGTGATGCAGCTTTTCCATGATGTATTTGCAGATGGGGTCCGGGTTGGCCGTGATGATCTGGAACACTTTGTAGGTGCGCAGGTTATCCATCACCAGGTCCACCATGTAGGATTTGAGGAACAGCCCGAACAGGGAAAACAGGCCCGTTTCCATACCGAAAGCCAGGCACGCGCCTACTGCCACGATCAAATCGGCAATACCCAGCGCCAGGCCGATGTTCAGGTGGGAAAATTTTTTCACCAGCATGGCGATGATATCCGTGCCGCCGGAGGAAGCGTCCACATTGAACAGAATCGCCGAACCGATGGCGGGCAGGCCCACGGCAAACATCAATTCCAGCACGGGCTGGCTGGTCATGGGCGCCGCCATGGGCACAGCTTTCTCAAAAAACAGCGTCAGCAGAGAGGACAGAAGCGCGGAATAAGCGGTTTTCACCCCGAAACCCCGTCCCATGAAAATGACGCCGATCAAAAGCAGCAGCACATTCAGGATCAGGTTCAGGGTGGCGGTGGTCACATTTGGCATATAATGGGCCACCAAAATGGAAATACCGCTGACGCCGCCGGTGGTAAAGTGGTTGGGAAATTTAAAGAAATACACGCCGATGGCCAGAATGACGGTTCCCAGGTTCAGCCAGCCGAATTCCTTCCACCATTCGCGGGAAAACAGCGGCGTTTTTGGTTTTTGCATTATCGTCCGAACCCCATTTCCAGCAAGTAACGGCACAGGGAATTGCCCCAGGTGGCGGCGGGACCGAACTCCGGCCCCAGGCCGATGCCGTGATGGCCCTTGGGATATACGTGCAATTCAAACCGGATGCCATGATCAGCCAGCGCTTGGGCCAGGTTCAGGCTGTTCTGTACCGGCACGGCTTCATCCTCCGCCGTGTGCCACAGGAACGCGGGCGGAGTATCGTCCGTCACGTTTTCCTCCGCGGAATACCAGCGGGCGGTTTCCTCGTCCTGCCATTCCTCCCCCATCAGGCACTGGCGGCTGCCCAGATGCGTATATTTCCCGAAGGAGGCCACGGCGTAGCAGGGAATGAACACGTCGGGCCGGGAGGAGAAGCGTTCGATGGGGTCCTCGCTTTCCGGATTGCCCCGGTCATAATGGGTGGCAGCAGTGCAGCACAAATTGCCGCCGGCGGAAAAGCCCAAAATGCCCACCTTTTCATACCCCAGCGAACGCACCACCCGAATGGCGCGGGCCGCGTCCGTCCAGGGGGCCAGCCGATGGCAGGGCATGACCCGATAATCCAGCACGAAGGCCGCAATGCCCTGGGAGTTCAGCATCCGAGCAATGGGATCGGCTTCATGCGCCGCCTTGTGCGAATAGCCCCCGCCGGGGCATACCACCACGGCTCCCCGGGCCCCCTCCACGGGAAAGGGCTTGATGGAGGGCTGAGCCTGATCCGGGCTCTGCGCGGTATACGGGGCCTCCCCTGCCCACAGCATGATTTTTTCCTGTTCCGCCATCGTGGTTCAATCTCCTTTGTTCATGAAAAACGTTGTATTTTTCTGCTTATACTTTACACCATTTTCCCAGGTTCCGCAAGGTGATTAGAGAATTTTTACAGCTTCCGGATGGAAAAACAAGCGGCAGGCGCTTCGATACGGCAAATTGGGAGTTGTAAAAGAGTTAAGAGTTGAG
>JAUNMW010000180.1 GCA_030537395.1 Clostridia bacterium
CCTCATCTTCCTGGCCCCGCTGCTGGTGCTGTATCTGTTCGCCCAGCGCTGGCTGGTGGAGAATCTGGAATCCTCCGGGTTGGTGGGATAATGCGATTCTTCTAATAGAAATGTTCTTAAGGGTAAAAAGCAAACTTCAACCCAAACAAAGGAAACGCTGGGGGACACACTGCCCTCCAGATCGTATCCCGAAACCCCAAAGATCAAATTGGTATAAAAATTGTAACAATTTTGGCTCTTTTCGCGGAAAAGAGCCATTTCTTTTTTCAAAATCATTGACATTTCGTAATATTTTTGATATAAATAAGAAGGAGATTTGTAATTCTTCTTGAAATAAACCATGGAAGGAATTTGGGTGCCCCGGCACCCCACGGAAGGTGAAAATCAATGGCGAAGAAGCGCAGCTCGGATGCTTATGGAAAGCTTGTACGCATTCTGATCGTGCTGTTTGTGCTGGCCCTGATCTGCGGCGCGGGCTATATGCTGCTGGACCAGTCCATTAAAGCCCAGGAGGCGGAAAACATCGCCCAGGCGCAGCAGGAAAATGCCGCTTTAGAGGAAAGCTACCGCCAGGCCAAGGCGGAGGAAGCCGCCCAGGCCGCCCAGCAGGTTGAGGAAATCCAGTGGCCCACCCCCAAGGCGGAGGGCTGGGACGTGGTGGATTTGAGCAATTATCCCCTCACCAACACCCGCACCTATTCCGCCACCCGCCAGGAGCTGATTACCAGCGGTATGCTGCTGGTGAACCGCTGGCACGCCGTGCCGGATGATTTGGCCGCCTGCGAATTCCTGGGCGTGCACGCCACAGACAAATCCATTGCCACCGCCAACAGCAGCGTGGTAATGCTTTCCCCCGCCATTGACGCGCTGGGCCAGATGCTGGCCGGGGCCAAGGCGGACGGGCTGGAGCATTACAACGTGCTGGAGGGCTACCGCACCCGGGAATCCCAGCAGAAGATGTTTGACAAAGAAGCGGCCCGGTATTCCGACAGCCTGACCGGCGACAACCTGACGGCCAAGGTGGTTTCCGCCGGCGTCAGCGCGCCCGGCACCAGCGAATATGAATCCGGCCTGGCCTTCAATATGAGCCGTTACCTGAAGGGCGACGACATCATGAACAAAAAGTTCCATGAGCTGCCCCAGTCCGATTGGATGGTGGAGCACAGCTGGGAATACGGCATCATCCTGCGCTTCCCGGTGCAGGGCTACCCCAACAGCACCGTCACGGATAAATCCTACAAAACCGGCCAAAGCACCAAGCTGGATATTTACCGGTATGTAGGCAAGGCCAACGCTGCCGTGATGCACATCATGAACTTCTGCATGGAAGAATACATCGAATATCTGATCGCCCATCCCCATATCGCGGTGTATCAGGACGGCGCGCTGAAATATGAAATCATCCGCACCGAGGATTACGCCGGCGGCGACGCCACTGTGAACGTGACCCGCACCGCGCAGAACGTTTCCGTGTCCGTGGACAATATGAACGGCGGCGGCTTGGGCGGCTTGATCATCGCCATGAGCTATTGATCAAAGGGCATTGTTACGCCGCACACTTTAACGGCGCTATAGGCCGTCAAAAGCGTTGAGAGCTGAGATATGTTTTTATTCCTATGCGCCGTTCTCTGGAGGAGCGGAAAAAAAGGGCTATATCAATCTCTACTTCTAATTCTCAACTCTCCACGCTGATTAAAAAGTACGATCAAAGAATCATATGCTTTTCATCGGACTTCCTTTACGGAGGTCCGTTTTTATGCTTTCATTTTCCTGTATAGTTTCCCGGCGGTGAATACAATTGCGGCAGTCCATACGGCGGCCCATACCTCAACCGACCACAGCGGAACCGCACCTCTCTGGTACAATGCGGGGAATGTATCCATCAGCATATGCAGAAGGACCGCTATCGGAAGATATGCCTTCTTTGCGTTGATGACGCCGTAATACACGATGACCGTAAGACCGATATGGATGAACATCGCGAAAAAACGCTCAATGACGTTCATGGCCATCATTGTGTAATCGAACGCAGCAACCGCCTGTATGGACGGAAGTGCAGCGGCAGCAGTTTCCTCCGTAATCTTCAGGGAACTGAGCGCATGTTCCACGTCTCCCTGAGAAAACAGCACCGCAATTACAAGATAGGTGATCATGTTTGGCGCAATAACGGCTAAAACCTCGATGCCACCGTGACCGATGCCGTAGATGACCGCATTCTCACGGGTACGGTTCTTTTTCATGATGTATTTCAGCACGATATGCCTTCCGCACTCTTCAAAAACGCCTGCCATAATGGTCCCATACAGCACATAGGCTGCTGTGTTTCCGTTAATGAACCGGGAAATGGGATTATCCGCAAGGATGCAGAAATAATGCACGCCCACCTCCAGTACACGGGCAGAAACGATAAATCCGAGGGCGCCCGCAATCAGATAGCTGATATTTGTCTGTTCTTTATGCTTCCTGCGCCAGTACAAAAAGAAGGCGGCAGGAATCGCGACCATTAGAACAATCGTGATGATCAGCGATGGTACGCTGCTTTTTCCGATGACAATTTTCTCAAATTCTGTCATTGCTCGTCACCTCCCCAAACCTCGACACAGAAGCCCTTGTGACCGCATCCGGTGCAGGTCAGCTTGCGGGCGGTAGGCGTATGATTTGCCCAGAAGGCTTCTTTTAGTGTGGGTTTGAATATCTCGTGGCATTCCGGGCAGATGTATCTTACATGATGGAAGTAGTAACGGCTGACCAGTATGCCCCAGGGAACAGCCACCAGTACCCAGACGATGAAAGGCCACCAGATGCCTTTGACGATCCATAAAATGATAGAAAACCATTGCAGCGCTGTAACCGGGATTCCGGTCAGGATGATCATCCAGCGCATTCTTTTCAGTTTTTTCTTGCCTTCCATAATGACGGCTATGTCACCGATGGTTTCGAGAGAGAAATCTGTTTTGCCTTTCAGCCCATTTTTCAGATCACGGAGCTTTTCCAGCTTTTCCTGTTTCTCGGAAATCTCATCCGTAAGAACAGTTTCCTGCTGTTCGATCAGCAGGGAGATCACCTTTTCGGGATGCTCTTCCTTCAGGATCTGGGAAATAGCGTCGATGGGAAGATCCAGTTCCCGCAGAAAGCAGATGATCTTCATGCGCTTCAGATCATCGTCCGAGTAGAGCCGCCGTCCGCCTTCGGAAAGCTCACTGGGAATCAGGATGCCCCTGGTATCATAGTACTGAACCGTCCGGACCGTGACGCCGCAGAGCTTTGCAAGCTCTCCCGTCGTGTATTTTGACATAGCCTTCGCCTCCTTTCCTCCTGTATCCTACAACATGACGCTGCGTAATAAGCAATACCTCACGCAGGGGGATTTTCAAAATGATCAAAAAAATTGGAGCCGATACGCCAATCAGACGCATCGGCCCCTCTTGTTTCATTATATCTATCATAACTGCCTCCTTTACGTTTTCGCAAAACTTAAAACTTTTTGAAGAGTTCGTAGCAGCTGTGTCCTTTGGGAACATCTTTAAGTTCGCCTCTGACCAGATAACCGTTCTTTTTAAAGAAATCGACGTTCCAATCGCCCACATTCGTCAAAATCATTGAAGCGCCGTTTTCCTTTGCCAGTTTTTCCACTTCCTGCAGGAAAAATGTTCCCAGACCCTTACGCCTGAGCGGCGCTTCCACGAACAGCGCATCGACAAAAGCATTTCCGTCTATTTCCACGTCCGCGATCACGCCTGCAATGAAATTGCCGTCTTTATCCACAAGTTTCTTGTAAAAACCGACGTTTTCGTATTTCGGCTCGTAGATTTCGTTGTATTTGTCAAGGCCATCCTGAACGGCATCTGCGTCGTCCTCATTGCCGAAAGACACCTTGAACCGCGTGCCGCTGTTGTTTGTCGGCACATAGTCAGGAGTGTCCCTGTCAAGGTATTTGACTAATGAATAGCTGATATAACTGTTTGCCTTTTTCAGCGTTGTAAAAACCGTGTAACCGTGTTTTTCATAGAACGGTCTAGCCATATAACTGGCGGTGCCGAGCGTGACGACCCGACAGCCCTTCTCTCTTGCAATACGCTCGACCTCGCGGATGATCATAGATCCGATCCCCTGATGCCGATAGCGTTCATCTACCCAAAGCTCTTCAAGCAAAACTCTCGCCCAGTGGTATTCATATGCTTCCGCAATGCATCCGCCGATGATCTCGCCATTTTCATTCTCAACTTTGAGAACGAATTCCTCGACCTCCGCGTCCACTTCGCACGGCACGATCTCATTGATTTTTTCGCCGATATATGCGGCTTCTTCTTTCGTCAGATCCTTCATTTCGTAATCCATTTATTCTCCTCCGCAAACCCAGATTTGATCATTGTCTTCATCTGTTTTTCAGATAGTCCGCATCCTTCGGCTCATACGGCACTGAAATGAAGCCCTTCTTTTGGCTGCACAAGCAGCATACTTTTTTTCTTCATCATTTCTTATCCCCTTCAGGCAGCAAAGGCAGCTGTTCCATACTGATGCTTTCCAGCGTTTTCATCTGCCGCACGGCAAGGGCATGGGGCAGAATCAGCCGTTCCGATTGGGGTTTTCCCTGCTCAATCAACATGGTGATATAGGTGCCGCCATATCGTCCGGCCTTGGTTACAATACCAATTGCCCGCACGCTGTTGATCCATTTGGCAGGAGACATCGTAAACGCATTCAGCCCTATGTGTATAGCTTATCATAGGGCAAACGGATATACAATACGGTTCGATCATTTTCACACGATTTATTACAGTGTTTGATATTGGGTCTGGAAATCGGAAAAACCCGTTATAGGTGAAAAAGAGTATTGATTCTTAAAGCTTTATTGTATATAATAAAAAGGAAATCTACGAAAGGAGGTTACACCAATGATTACCAGGGAGGATATCGTCGGTTAACTGAATATACAGGCGCATAGCATGAGGGGTGAAATATGGCCCTCTTGTTTGGTGCGCCGCAAATAAGTAACTTCTGATCGTGGGAACCGCAGGACGCAGCCACAGAAAGGAGCTGCTTCGCTGCGGTATTATTATACCTTTTTTCAGGCATCGGGACAAAAGGAGCCGGCAAAAGCCGTGATTGAAAAGTGAAACCGGAGGAAAACGCAATGATACATCTGGAGAAGGTAACATATGAAAACGCGCTGGCGGTCTGCGAGCTGTCGATCTTTGAATCGCAGTACCCCTTTGTTGCCGACAACGAAGAGAGCCTGGTGGAAGCTTATCTTGCCGTCACCTCGGAAGCATCCTACGCGTATCCGTTTGCCATCTATGACGACGATACGCTGGTGGGCTTTCTGATGCTGGGATATAACGAGGCCGCGCTGGAAGGCCCAGACGCACCCGCGTCCCTGAGAAACAACTACAGCCTCTGGCGTCTGATGATCGACAAGCGCTATCAGAAGCAAGGCTTCGGCCGGGAGGCCGTGCGCCTTGCGCTGGAATTCGTCAGGACCTGGCCCCACGGGAAAGCCGATGCCTGCGTCACCTCCTATAACCCCGAAAACGAGGTGGCAAAGAAGCTGTACGCTTCCTTTGGGTTCGTGGAAAACGGTGAAATGGACGATGATGAGATCGTTGCAGTTCTGAAGCTGTAACGCATCGGCAAATCGAGATTTACGGAGGCAATGAAATATGGATATAAAAATCAAACTGGAACCGATTAACGATATGAATCGCGAGGCTGTGCTTGCGCTCACCGTGCGCGACGATCAGCCCTTCGTCGCCCCCAACGACGTTTCCCTCAGGCAGGCGGACGAGGCCAACGCGGAGCAGCCCGGCGTGGCCCGGCCCTTTGCCATCTATGCGGATGAGAAGCTGGTGGGCTTCTGCATGTTTGTCTTCAATCCTGATGAAGAGGACGAGGACGACCGGTACTGGCTCTGGCGCTTCATGATCGACAAGAATGAGCAGGACAAGGGCTACGGCCAGGCCGCCCTGCAGGAAATCATCCAATACTTCAAGGACAACGGCGCGGATCGGCTGTTCCTGTCCACCGAGCCGGAGAACGAACGAGGCCTGCACATCTATCACAAGGCGGGCTTCCGGGAGACCGGCATCATTGACAACGGCGAAGCGGTCCTGATGCGGATGCTGAAGGGGCCCAACAGGATCATCAAGAATTTCTACGGCGTGGATGTGGATAAGGCCATGCGTATCAAGGGCCGGAAGGGCTACGGCGTCAGCATTGCCGTCCAGGCCGGAGACGGCGATTTCCTCACCTACTGCGCCGGCAGCGGACGCTACGGCGAGGAATTCCCGGTGAACCCGGATATGCTGTTCCAGGCGGGCTCCGTCTCGAAGCCCATGTTTGCCCTGACTCTCCTGCGGTATGTGGACAAGGGGCTCATTGACCTGGACGCGGACATCTCGGGCATCGTGCCGGAATTCGTCAAAAAAGGCCCCCTGACCTTCCCTGCGCTGCTTTCCCACACAGCGGGCTATAACGTCCACGGTTTCCCCGGATACCCGGCCAATCATGAGCCGCTCTCCCTGGAGGACGTATTAAGCGGCAAGGGTAATACCCCAAAACTGCGCAGAATCAAGCCCTACGGCAAGCAGCATATGTACTCCGGCGGCGGCATCACCCTGGCAGAGCTTGCATTTACACGCATGACGGGAACCACGCTGCGGGATGCCTTCCAAAAAGAGGTGGCTGAACCCTTGGGCCTCCGGCGCACCGGCTTTTTCCAGCCGCTGGACGAAGAACTGGTTTCCAACGCCGCGTTCGGCTGGAGGCTGGCGCAGAAGGAGGACCCGGCCCACGGGTATCACTATTATCCCGAGCACGCCGCGGCGGGTCTGTGGACCACGCCCACGGA
>JAUNMW010000181.1 GCA_030537395.1 Clostridia bacterium
CAGGCCCTGGCGCAGAGTTTGAGGCCGCGCAGGCCTCAACGTTCCCTTTAGTTTGTATTAACTGCGTAACTTAAAGCGCTCAGTGACCCATAATCAGACAAAACAGAATGGAGGAACCTCATGTCCGAGCAGCCCGAAGAAAGGTCAGGCGCCGAACAATTGGAAGCTGTGATTGAAGACACCATTTTCCGCAACGAGGAAAATGGCTATTCGGTTGTGGAAGCGCGGGCGGGTCGGGAGAAAATCACGGTAGTGGGCACGCTGCCGGCCCTGGCCGCGGGGGAACAGGTGCTGCTTTCCGGCATGTGGGTGGAGCATCCCCAGTACGGCAAGCAATGGAAAGCCACAGCCTGCGAAATCCGCAAGCCCACCACGCTGCTGGGCATCGAGCGATATCTGGGCTCCGGGCTCATCCGGGGCATCGGCCCCGCCACGGCCAAGCTGCTGGTGCAGGAATTCGGCAAGCTCACACTGGATATTCTGTCCGAGCATCCCGAACGGCTCACCGAAGTGCCGGGCATCGGACGAAAGCGGGCGGAGCAGCTGGCCCAATCTTTCCGGGAGCAGTACGCCGCCCGGGAGGCCATGGTGTTTCTGCAAAGCTACGGCGTACCCGCTACCCTGGCGGTAAAGATCAGCAAGGTGTACGGCGCGGACGCCCAAAGGAAGATTCGGGAAAATCCCTATCGGCTCATCGACGATATCGAGGGCGTGGGCTTCCTGACAGCCGACCGCATCGCCCTGTCTCTGGGCATCCCCCAGGACAGCGAATACCGCATCCGGGCGGGCATCAAGTACGCGCTCCAGGAGGCGGCAAACGGCGAGGGCCACACCTACCTGCCCCGGGATGTGCTGCTGGAAAGGGCGTCCAAAGGCCTGCGGGTGGGCCAGGATATGCTGCTCAATCCCCTGGACGCGCTTTTGTTCGCCCGGGAAATCATCGCCCTGGATGTGGACGGAACGGAGGCCCTGCTGCTTTCCCCCTACTTTTACGCGGAAAAGGAAATCGCCCGGTATTTAAAGCTGCTGATGGGCGCGGCGCAAACCGCCAATATTCCTGTGGTCCGGCAGCAGATCAGGGATTTTGAAAACCAGAACAGCATTCAGTTCAGCGAAAATCAGCGCCGGGCCGTATCGGAGGCGGTGCAGCGGGGGCTGCTGGTGATCACCGGGGGCCCCGGCACCGGCAAAACCACCATCATCAACTGCATCCTGGCCCTGCTGGGACGGGACGTGCTGCTGGCCGCCCCCACGGGCCGCGCCGCCAAGCGAATGAGCGAGGCCACCGGCCATGAGGCCAAGACCCTGCACCGGCTGCTGGAGTTTGCCGGGGACGAGGGCAAATTCCTGCGGGACGAGCAGAACCCCCTGGATTGTGCCTGCGTGATCGTGGACGAAATGAGCATGGTGGACGTGTTTTTGATGCGCAGCCTGCTCCGGGCCCTGCGGCCCGGCACAAAACTCATCATGGTGGGCGACGCGGATCAATTGCCCTCCGTAGGCGCGGGCAATGTGCTGGGGGATATTTTGAAAAGCGGCGTGATCCCCTCCGTGCGGCTGACGGATATTTTCCGGCAGAGCGAAGAAAGCCTGATCGTGGTGAACGCCCACCGCATCAACCATGGAGAGGCCCCTATCCTGAATCAGAAGGGCAGCGATTTTTTCTTTGAGCGCCGCATCCTGGCCGAGGACGCCGCCCAGTCCATCGTGGGCCTGTGCCAGAAGCGCCTGCCCGCCTTTCTGCACACCGATGATCCCGCCCGGGACATCCAGGTGCTTTCTCCCACCAAAAAGGCAGGGGCTGGGGTGTACCAGCTGAACGTGATGCTCCAGGCCGCGCTGAATCCCGCCGGGGGCCGCAAGCCCGAGATCATTTACGGCGACACCGCCTATCGCCTGGGCGACAAAGTGATGCACGTTAAGAATAATTATCAGCTGCCCTGGAAGGCTGACGACGGCACCGAGGGCGAAGGCGTGTTCAACGGCGATGTGGGCTTCATTTCCAAGGTGGACACCCAGGACCGCATCATTACCGTGCGCTACGATGATGAACGCACGGTAGAATACGATTATCAGCAGCTGGAAGAACTGGAATTGGCCTACTGCCTGTCGGTGCACAAGAGCCAGGGCAGCGAATTTCCCTGCGTGGTCATGCCCGTGGTGGGCGGTCCCCCAAGGCTGCTGACCCGGAATTTGTTCTATACCGCCCTCACCCGGGCCCGGAAGTTAGTGGTGCTGGTGGGCAAGGAGGAGGCCATCGCCGCCATGGTGCGCAATAACCACATCGCCGCCCGGTATACCACCTTGCTGCAAAGGCTCCGGGAGGAAATCGGCACGCCGGTAAATGAAGCCTCCTGGCCGGAGTGAACGAGGAGCGTTGATAACTGAAAAAATTTGGGGAAAAATGAACGAAAAGGCCGACGAAACCCACAGGATCGCCCCAAAGAATGAACGAAATCCCTTTCACCTTTTTGGGAATGATGACAAAAGCGCCGCTGAAACGCGACGCTTTTTTTAGCTCAGTCGGAAGATATTCGCCTGTGCTGAATTCTTCGTTCCAATCCTTTCTCACGGGCAGGATCCAGTCAGCATTTGAAGATGGCCGACACCGTCAAATCGCCGTCTATGTCATCCAGCGGAAGCTCCGACCTTTCGTCTGCAAAACAGCAGCCCTCCGGCAATACGAGCTTTCCTTTGATCCCCTTTGGTACGCGGAGGCGGATTGCGGCGCCATTCGCGGTTCTGTCCCACCGAACGGATATTTTTCCCAGGGGAGAAAGGTAAAACGCTTCCGCATAGTCCAGGTTCTTCACAAAGTGCGGAGAAATCTCGCAGGTGTTTACGTCGCTGCAGCGTGGGTTCGGCTTCAGCCCCACGAATTCCTGGATGAACAGGCTGGAAATATCGCCCATAAAATGATGATTCTTGGAGCCCTCCGTGCCTGCCTCCAAATCAGGGAAGCATTCCCAGAGGGAGGTTGCGCCGTGCGCCATCCAATACCCATAGCAGGACCGGGAGGTGGATGTGATCAGCCTATAAGCCAGGTCTTCTTCCCCCGCGTTCACAAGCGCATGATAAACGTATCTCAGGCCAATCATTCCGCAGGCGTTCACGTCCCCATCCCTGTGGATGATTTCCACCAATCGCCGCCGGGCAAGAGGCAATTCATTTTCGTCAAACAACCCCGTTTCCAGCGCAATGGCCTGGGAAGTCTGGCAATCGCCCGCCACGGTCATGGTTTGGGGATCGATCAGGAATTTGCGGAAGCTGGCGCGCATCTCCCCCGCGAAAGCGCGGGCGTAATCCGATTCCTTTGTCAGCCCGGCCTGAGAAAACAGAAACGCGGCCTTGACCGCAAGGTCATATATGGTTGCGCTGTCCGTCACCCAAAGAGGCGAAGCGATGCCACCGTGCTCCTGTTCAAACGGGTCCAGCCAATCGCCCAGGCCAACGGCGATCAGCCCCCGTTCATCGCGCCTGCGGGAAATATAGTACAGATAACGCAGGATCATGCCCGCGTTTTCCAGGATCACTTCTTTGTCTCCCGTAAAGCGATAGAGATTATAAGGCAGGTTCACACACACACTGTCCCACGCCGGGCCGTTGCCCCAGGCAAAGCCCCATCCTCCGGTGGGCACGATGCCCGGCAGCGCGCCATCCTCCCGCTGGGCCAGGCGGATATTGACCAGCCACTCTTTCAGGCTCTTTTCCGCCTGCAGGTTCAGCAGCATGTGCTCCGCCGACACGGAAGCGTCCCCCGTCCAGCCGTTTTTTTCCCGGTGAGGGCAGTCCGTGGGAAAATAATAGAAGTTCGACAAATCCGACCTTCTGGCGCAGGCTTGTAATTGGTTCAGCGTGGGATCGGAGCAGGAAAAGCCCGCGCGTTCCTTTAAGCCGGAATTCATGACCAGGAAAGTGAGCGCGCATTCGTTTGCCTGCTGCGGTGTCAGCCCCTCCACAATCGCGTACCGGAAGCCATCATACTTGAAGATGGGCGTAAACGTTTCATCCCCGCCCTTGCAGATATACACATCCGTCTGCCCGTACTGGACATAGGGATCAGTTGACTCCTTTCTCAGAAAAATGGTTGAATTGACGGATACATCGCCATGAACCAGGTCTTCCGCGTGGCGAACGGTGATCGTTTGCCCTGGAGCGGCGTTTTGGATGGTCAGCCGGGTCACGCCCGCGCCGTTCACGCCGAAATCATATACATAAGCCTGCCTTGCCACCGCGCCTTTCAGCGGCAGCGCGTCGTTTCGCATACTTTCATAGCAATAGGCCATTTCCTCGTGATAGGTGATGCTGACGGGCTTTAATTCCTCCGTAACCGTGATCGGCTCCGCTTCGCACAGCCTGGCGATCCCCCGGGGCCGTCTTTCAGTCTGGGCATAGTCCCAGCCGCTGTCGTCAAAATCCGGCTCGCTCCAGCCGGGGATTTCACGTCTGGCGTCATAACGGCAGCCCATCCGTTCATCGTCAAACAAAATGGGGGACGGATGAACGCGGAAGGTTTCATCCGCTTCCAATTCAAACAGCCTCTCCCCGTCCGCCGCCTCCAGGCAAAGGGCCACCGTGGGCGCGCCGCGGCACGCCGCTTTGTCAAAATCCCATATAAAACCGCCGAAGGCGTTCCGAAAACCGTTGCCCAGCAGAACACCCACGGAATTTTTCCCTTTTTTCAGCAAGCCGGAAAGATCGTACCGGTCATAATAGCACACGTCATCCGGGTTGCTGATATAAGGAGCGAGGGGGCCTTTGGTGATGTTTTGGCCGTTGATGTACAGCTCATAAAATCCCAGGCCGCAAACGGTGATTTCCGCCCGCGACGGCTGAAAGCCCAATGAAAAAGTTTTTCTGATGTAAGGTGCCGGAACGTGATGATCAAAATCGCACATTTCCTGCGTAGCTTTGATAAAATGACAAGAATACTTCATTTTCTTTCTCCTTTTACCGTATATCTGCGTAAATATCCGGACACCGCCAAAGGAATGCTTTAGAGCGGGAAAATCGCACGCGCGGTTCTGCGGGGCGGCGAGCCGTGTAACACATACAAACAGCTCCGTCCATTTTCTGAATAACAAGCGTACCGCTGTCCTATTCTATTCCGCAGTCAAAGCTTGACTATTCCATCGCCCCGTACAAAATGCGTGAGTGTGCGTGATGGTTTTATCTTCACCGCAGTCATATATACTATAGCACAGGAAGTAAAGTATCTCAAGATCATTGTAACTCCTTTTTTACCGCAGCCAAATAACGTTGGCTTCTGCGGCACTTGCATTAAATTCTTTTATAAGGTAAAATGAAAGATGCGGAAGGAGCCTGAAACGACGGGGATGAGCTTGAATCCAAGCGCTTCCGTATTTACTGAGGCTGCTTATTCGGCCATCTTTGCCGGCAAGGCGAAGAGCGGGATTTGATGCAGCCAAACAAAAAGGGAAATTATAAAAGGCAGGAAATAGAAGGCAGAAGGTTTATATAGCTGTGTATAAGGCTTTGTGATCATAGGCAGATAACCATGAAAGCCTCCTAACTTAACTGGAATTTTTATTTATGGCATGAGGAGGAAAAAGATCATGCTGAGAATCGGTCAATTTACCGACACTTTTTTGCCCATCGTGGACGGCGTGGGCCGGGTGGCCCTGGCCTATTCGGAAACCTTATGCAAAATGGGGCATCAGGTGACGGTGGTAAGTCCCATGTACGATACGGGCTTCCGGGGCGGGTATCCCTTCGAGCTGGTGGACTTTGACGCCCGATCCCTGCCTGGCATGAAGCAGTACAAAGCCGGCGAGGCTCCCTGGGACCCCCATTACCGCCACCGGATGAAAATGATCCCGCTGGATATCGTGCACACCCACAGCCCCTTTACCGCCGGCAGCGAAGCCCTGCGGCTGGCGGTGCTGCGCAAGCTGCCCCTGGTGGCCACCTTCCATTCCAAGTATTACGATGATTTCCTGAAGGTGACCAAGTCCGATAAGCTGGCCAAGGCAGGCGTGAAATTCGTGGTGGATTTCTACAACCGCTGCGACGAGGTGTGGGCCGTGGGCCAGAACACCGCCGACGTGCTGCACGAATACGGCTACGAGGGCGAAATCCAGGTGATGCCCAACGGCGTGACCCTGCGCACCGCTTCCCCGGCCTCCGTGGAGGAAGTGAACCGCCGCTGGGGCCTGAAAAAGGAGCCCCTGATCCTGTTCGTGGGCCAGATGAACTGGAAAAAGAACATTTTAACCATCCTGGAGGCCTGCGCGGAATTGAAACAGCAGAACCAGAAATTCCATTTGATCCTGGCCGGACAGGGACCCGACATGCGGGAAATCGAGCGGAAAATCAGCGAACTGAACCTGAAGGAGCGCACCCACCTGGCGGGCCACATCACCGACAACGAGCTGTTGGACGGCCTGTACACCCGCGCCTCCATTTTCGCCTTCCCCTCCTTGTACGACGCCGCGCCTATGGTGGTGCGGGAAGCCGCTGTGATGGGCACTCCCTCCGTGATGGTGCGGGGCAGCACCGCCGCTGAAATCATCCGGAACGGGGAAAACGGCTTCCTGTGCGAGAATACGCCGGAGGACCTGGCCCGGGTGATCCGGGAAGCCCTGGCTAATCCCGAAACGCTGAAACGCATCGGCCAGAACGCCCGGGACACCATCCCCGTTCCCTGGGAAAACATCCTGGGCGCCGCCGTGGAACGCTACACCCGCCTGATCGCCCTGGGCCGGGAAGGAAAGCTGAACAAAAAGTATCTGCGGGTCATTTGATGCCGGCACCGTTTGGCTGTTATCCAGACAAATTGGGAGTTGTAAAAG
>JAUNMW010000182.1 GCA_030537395.1 Clostridia bacterium
GTTGCGCCGATTGAGGCTGCGGACAACAGGCCCTGGCGCAGAGTCTGAGGGCGCGTAGCCCTCAGCGTAACCCCTCTGCTGGAATGCAGATGGTATCTTATTTTCCTATTTGCATCACGCCTCTTAGAACGTAACCGGGATTATTTATGATACCTTTCCCCCGCGTTGATCTTGCAGCCGCGGTAGATTTGCTCCAGCAGCAGCACTCGGGCCAATTGATGAGGAAAGGTCATTTTGGACAGGGACAGCTTTTCATCGGCCCGCTTCACCACGGCGGCAGAGAGCCCCAGGGAGCCGCCGATGACGAACACGATGCGTTTCCCCTGCATTTCCAGATCGGACAGACGGGAAGCGAAGGCTTCGCTGGAAAGCTGGGGCCCGTCGATGCACAGGGCGATCACATGATCGGCGGGCTTTAAGCGGCTCAGGATGTTTTGCCCTTCTTTTTCCATCACCTGGGCCCGGTCCGCGTCGGAGGCGTTGGCGGGTTCCGGCAGATCGGGCAGTTCAATCATTTCCATTTTGCCAAAGCGGGAGAGGCGCTTCAAGTATTCCGCCGCCGCTCCGGCATAGTATTTTTCCCGCAGCCGCCCCACGCATACAATGGCGGCGGTCATGGGTTCAAAAGCGGGATCACCGCGGCCAGATCAGGCTTTACAAAATCACAGAAGGGCTTCAATTCCTCCAAATACGGAATGATGTCCGGGATCATGCACACCGTCATGCCCGCGTTTCTTCCCGCCTGGATGCCGTGCACCGAATCCTCCAGCACCAGACAGTTTTCCGGAGCGGCGCGCAACTGCCTGGCCGCTTCCAAAAAAATGTCCGGGGCAGGCTTGCTGGGGAACCCCCGGCCGGTAACCAGCGCGTCAAAATAGGCAATCACGCCTACGGATTCCAGATATATTTGAATGGTTTCCATCCCGCTGGAAGAGGCCACGGCCATGGGGATTTTCTTTTGCTTCAAAGCCTCCAGCAGCTCCCGGGCCCCTTGTTTCAGGGGGATTTTCCTCTGCCGGGCCAGATCGCACATGGCTGCTTTAAAATCTGCAAACAGCCTGTCCGTATCAAGCGCGGGAAAGGTTTCATGGTAATAATCGCTGGCAAACTGCTTATTGGCCCCCAGGGTATGGCGCACCATCTCGATGGGGATATTGTAATTCTGCTTGAGCCCGCATTCGTGCATCACGTCCAGGCCGATGCGCTCGGAGTCCATCAGCAGTCCGTCCATATCGAAAATAACGGCTTGAATCACCATTCCTCGTCCACCACCACAAAACTGTCCAGCAGGAAGCTGTGCAGCGCTTCCCGGTTGGCCATGAAATCGATCTGCTTGGTGGCCATGCCGGCATAGGGGAATTCCTCATAAGTGCCGTCGATGGGCATACGGATATGCTCCACCGGCACGCCGCGCAGATCCATGGCCAGATCCACGGCGTCCAGCAAATCGTTGGTGGTCATGTTGGTGTACACTGTGTTGGCGATGATCACGTCCAGCAGCTTCAGCGCGTCCTCATAGGAAATATCCTTCAGACTCTCCGCAATGGAAGACAGCACCACCCGATCCCGGTAGGTGCGGCCGAAATCCTGGTTGTCGCTGTGGAAGGTGCCGTCGGCGTGCAGGTATTCGGCGGTTTCCCGCTTGCGGATGCGCATATAGATCACCGCCGCATGGCCGGAGAAATGATAGGTGCCGCCGCTGGCCATGGCGGGGGTGGTGGAGGTGGAGGAAATGGAATAGTTTTTCAGATAGGTGGCCTCCCGGTTGGTCACGGTGATGTCCACGCCGCCCACAGCGTCAATGATGTTTTCCACCTGCTTGAAATCCACCACGATGAAATCCTCGATCTGGAGGTCAAAATGGCTGTTGATGGTGTCCACCAGCAGTTGGATGCCCACCTTGCCGTCGATGCCGTTTTTGATCTGGGGACTCATCAGATCCATAATGTTGTTGATGCGGCCATACTTGCCATCGGGCCGCTGGATCAGCATATCCCGGATGAAGCTGGTCAGCATCACCCGATGGGCATATTCATCCACCGTGACCAGGATCAGGCCGTCGGTATGGTTGCCGGCTTTGGTCAGGTCCGCCGCCCAGGAATCCACGCAGATAAGCATGTAATGATGAATGCCCGAGGGCGTGGGCGTAATATCCTCCTTGGCAATCACGGGGATGGGGTTGGGCTCATCCGCGGCCATAGCTTCTGGAATAATGCCCAGCAGCAGAAAAACAGCCAGGAATAAAGAAAAAATGCGCTTCATAACGTGGTTCCTCCGTTCAGGGTTGTTGTGCGGGTTCCTCATATTTTTCCAGCTTCACGCCGGTTTCGCCGAAAATTTCCAGGGTGAAGGGGTCTGGGTAGCCCTGTTCGTAAATCACGCGCTTGATCCCGGCGTTCACGATCATCTTGGCGCAGATGGAGCAGGGCTGATGGGTGCAGTAAAGCGTAGCCCCATCAATGCTGATGCCCAGCTTGGCGGCCTGCAGGATCGCGTTTTGTTCCGCGTGGGCGGCGTAGCATACCTCCGCCCTGGTGCCGCTTTCAATGCCCAGCTTCCGGCGCAGGCATTCCCCCTTTTCACGGCAGGTTTTCATGCCGGCGGGAGCGCCGTTGTAGCCGGTGGTCATGATGCGCTTATCCTTCACGATCACCGCGCCGATGGCCCGGCCGGGAGCGAAGCAGCTGGTCCAGGTGGCCACCACCCGGGCCATTTCCACAAAGCGAACGTCCCATTTATCCATGGTAAAACCCCTTTCGTTTGGAGAGTAAAGCGGTAAAAGATAGTTAAGAGTTGAGAGTTGAGATATATAATGCCTCAATCAACGGCGATATATAGTTGTCTTGACTCCCGTTTCAAAAAGGCGCAAAAGGAACAAACCATTTATTCATGATAATCTCAGCTCTAAACTCTAAACTCTTAACTCTCCAAAAAAGCTTTCAGCAGCTTTTCCTCGTTTCGGCAGGCCTCGTCCGCCTTTTCCGCGTACTCCCGTCCGTCGCCGTCCCGGGTATCGGAAATAGCGCGCACCGCCGCGTAGGGAATCTGCATTTCATAGCAGCACTGGGCGATGGCCCCGCCCTCCATATCGCAGGCGGCGGCCCCGAAGAAATCCGCCAGGAAGGTCTTTTTTTCCGTGCCCACAATGAACTGATCCCCCGTGGCGATAGCCCCCTGTTCATATCGCAGGCCCGCTTCCTCCGCCGCTTTCATCAGTTTCTGGGACAGCGCGGGGTCGCAGGGCATATGAATGATATTGGGGCCGGAAATCAGGCCCAGCGGGTCCCCGATGGGGGTGGTGTCCATATCGTGCTGCACGGCGCTGGTTCCGATCACGATATTGCCGATCTGCAGCGTGGGCCGCAGAGCCCCCGCCACGCCGATATTCAGCAGGGCTGTTACGGGGAAGGACAGGATCATGCCCAGGGCGCACAGCCCCGCGTGTACCTTGCCGATGCCGCACCGGGCCATGCACACGGGCACGCCCCACAGCATGCCCTGATAATAGCGGGTATAGCCGATTTGCTTTTCCGTCACATCCCGCATTTCATCCCGCAGGGCGTTTACTTCTTTATCCATCGCGCCAATGATACCGAGCATTGGGGAGCCTCCTTTGTTGGGAAATAAGAATAATAGAAGAGTTGAGAGTTGAGAGTTAAGAGTTGGGATTCATATAATGCCTCAATTGAAGCCGTGGGTTTGTTCAAACAAAATAAATCTCAACTCTTAACTCAGATCAATTGCCTCTCGGATCAATCCGATCGTAATAGGCCATCAGGTTTTTCCCGGCAATGCCTTCGATCTGCTTCTCGTTGAGCCCCCTGCGGCGCAAAGCGTTCAGCAGGGCGGGGAAATCCTGGGGACCGGAAAGGCCCTTGGGCTTGCATTCGATGCCGTCAAAATCCGAACCGAAGCCGATATGCTGATCGCCCCCCATTTCCAGCATGTGCACCACATGATCGCACACGGATTCCAAATCGGCCTTGCCGTCCTCCCGCAGGAAATAGGGATAGAAATTCACGCCCACATAGCCGCCCGCCTGGAACAGGGCCTTCAATTGATCATCCGATAAATTCCGGGCATGGCCGCACAGGGCCTTGCAGCAGGAATGGGAGGCCAGGGGCACGATCCCCATTTCCAGCAGATCATAAAAGCCCCGTTCGTTCAAATGGGAGGTGTCCGGAGCAATGCCCAGGCGCACCATGTCCTTCACAGCGTCCCGGCCGAAGGGCGTCAAATGCTCGTCCGCGTTCAATTTAGCGGGGGTGCCGATGCAGTTTTTGTAGTTCCAGGTGAGCGCGGCCATGCGCACGCCTTTCTTTCGCCAATCGGAAAGCAATTCAGGATGGCCCTCCAGCAGATCGCAGCCCTCCACGGAAAAAATAAAGGCCGATTCGCCGTCTTTGGCATCCCGATAATCTGTTACCTGCTTCAGGCCTTCCTTGGGCAGATTTTCGCTCTCCCGCCACATGCCTTCAAACGTGTCGGCAATGTCGGGCAGGGCGGGACTGCCGCCCACAAACAGCGCCATCGTCTGCACGCTGACACCGCCCCGGTTCAGCTTTTCCGCCGTCACATCCAGCGTTTCACGAGGATGGCGGGACCGGCGGTACAGGGTGTCGGCATGGGTATCCAGAATGATCATGAACTGATCCTCCTTGCGTTTCTGGCGTGGGCAAATAACCGCTTCGCGCCAATCGCCCACAATACCTTCTGATTATATCACACAGGAAGAAAAGGAACAACGGGCCGGGAATGTAAACTTTTCTCGATTTCATGTTTTTTTGTTCCGCGGGCAGGAAACGATAAAATGGAAAGCTCGCTGGAAATGGTTCCCACCCATGCCATACAAATGTCGGAAACGGCAAAATACAAGCCAAGATTTGTGCAATTTATTCATATTGGCATAGAATCCGGGCTGTATTTCGTCAAAAAGTCAAACTGGTATTTTCTGAATGATTGTGTTATAATAAATCAAGATTGGTGGTATCCTTTCGGAAAATGAAAAATTTTCTTTCATATCTTTAAATTGAACCATATGCGAAGAGCGTTTTCATTTCAATTCAATACCAATCAATGAAAGGAGGATTCTATGGCCCAATTTTCCAAGGTGCGTATCATCCCGCTGGGCGGCGTGGATGAGATCGGCAAAAACATGACTGCCATTGAATACGAAGATGATATCCTGGTTGTGGACTGCGGCTCTATCTTCCCCAAGGAAGATATGCTGGGCATTGATTTGGTCATTCCCGACGCTTCCTACCTGGAGGCCAATAAAAGCCGGGTGCGGGGCTATGTGTTTACCCATGGTCATGAGGACCACATCGGCGCCACTCCCTATATTCTCCAGCAGGTGCCCGCCCCCATCTGGGGCACGCGGCTGACCCTGGCCCTGATCGACCTAAAGCTCAGAGAGCATCGGGTGAACGGTATCCAGATGAACACCATCATGCCCCGGGACGAGGTAAAGATCGGCCAGTTCAGCGTGAAGTTCATCAAGGTAAGCCATTCCATTCCCGGCTCCTGCGCCCTGATCATCACCTGTCCCGCCGGCGTGATCGTGCATTCCGGCGACTTCAAAATCGACTTTACTCCCGTGGACGGGGAAATTACCGACCTGAGCTCCCTGGCCATGGCGGGGGACGCGGGGGTGCTGGCCCTGCTGTGCGAAAGCACCAACATCGAGCGCCCCGGCTACACCATGAGCGAGCGGAAAATCGGCGAAACCTTCGTCAATCAGTTCCGCAACGCCCAGGGCCGCGTGATCGTGGCCATGTTCGCCAGCAACATCAACCGCCTTCAGCAGGTGATCGACAGCGGCATCCGCTTCGGCCGCAAGGTGTGCTTTGTGGGCCGCAGCATGGTATCCGTCAGCCGGGTGGCCATGCAGCTGGGCGAATTGGTGATCCCCGAGGGCTATTTCCTGGAAGTGGACGATCTGGACAGCTACCGGGACGATGAGCTTTTGATCCTGACCACCGGCAGCCAGGGAGAACCCATGAGCGGCCTGACCCGCATGGCCTTCTCCGAGCATCGCAAGCTGCAAATCAAACCCAGCGACAAGGTGATCATTTCCGCCACGCCCATTCCCGGCAACGAAAAATTCGTGTCCCGGGTGATCAACCAGCTGTACCGCTGCGGCGCGGAAGTGATTTACGAGGCCATGGCCGAGGTGCACGTATCCGGCCACGCCTGCCAGGAAGAAATCAAGCTGATGCATGCCCTGACCCGGCCCAAGTATTTCATTCCCGTTCACGGCGAATACCGCATGCTGTGGCAGCATGCCGAGCTGGCCGAATCCATGGGCATGGACCGGCAGAACATCATCCTGCCCGCCGCCGGCCAGGTGATCGAAATGAGCCAGGACAGCCTGGCCATCGCAGGCACCGTGCCCACCGGCGAAGTGTTGGTGGACGGCCTGGGCATCGGTGACGTGGGCAATGTGGTGCTGCGGGATCGGAAGCATCTGTCCCAGGACGGCCTGATCATCGTGGCCATGGCCTTCGACCGCACCAACGGCGTGCTGGTGTCCGGCCCGGACGTGATCTCCCGCGGCTTCGTGTACGTCCGCGAAAACGAGGACATTATCGAGTCCACCCGGGAAGTGGTGCGCTCCATCATCGCCAGCTACGGCCGCATCGAGGGCAGCGATTGGCCCAGCATCAAGAACCGCATCAAGGATGAGCTGCACCGTTACATTTATGAAAAGATCAAGCGCAATCCCATGATCCTGCCGATCATCGTGGACCTGGGCTGAGCACAAGCGGCTGCCATGGACGGAGGGTGAAAGCCTCCGTCCTTTTTTGTG
>JAUNMW010000183.1 GCA_030537395.1 Clostridia bacterium
CCAGCATGGCTGTGACCAGCGATACGCAGTTAAAACAGAACCAAACGATCCTGGTGCTGGGACAATGGAAGGATATACAGAAATGCTTCCGGCTATAAGAATCATTCCCACGAGGAAGTGATTCGTCCATGAGGGCTGCGTTTTTCTGTCGGAAAAGGAGCCGCATGTGCCCCCATCGGATATAAGCCGCTGTCCTGTGCATTTGTAAAAATCCCGTGAAAACTTGCGCCGTTTTCATAACTGTGGTATATTGTAGGAAGGATTTTTTTCCAAAGCGGAGGATGCGCGGATGAAGCGATTTTGGGCCTTGTGCCTGGCGCTGGTTTTATGTTTGCCGGCGTGTGCCGTGGGGGAGAAGGAAAAAAGCTTTCCCGCGGTGATGAAAGTGGAATATGAAGTAAAGGAGCGGGAAATCAACCAGGGCCGCAGCTTTGTTTCCAAGGATGTGATCGCCACGGTGCTGCCGGAGGTGACCGAAGAAATCAACGGCCTAGCGGATCATTTTGAGGAGGAAATGTCCCCTTATCTGACCCCGGACGCGTCCAGGAATCCCAAGCGCAACAGCCGCCTGGACATTCATGTGGTAAACACCCGGTCCGGCCAGAGCGCGGTGAGCTTCCTGGTGCTGGCCCGGGAAAGTTATTACCGGAAGCAAAAGCAATCGCCCATCGCCGCCCGGGTGTACGATATGGCCACCGGCCAAAGAATCACCCTGGACGATTTGTTTGACGAGGACAGCGAGGCCTGGGACGTGCTGGCCGAAACGGTGTACGAGGAGCTGAGCAATTATTTCCCCCAGCAGGAGGCGGACCCGGATACGCTGAACGCCCTGTGCGCCAAGGAAGCGCTTCGCCATACGCCTTTCATGCTGGGGCCGGTGTCGCTGAGCTTTCATTACGAAGCGAACATTCTTTATCCCGATCAGCCGTCCCTGATGCGCGTCACGGTGCCCTACAACGCTCTGCGCGGCATGATGACGGAATACGGCCAGAAGCAGACGGACAATTCCATGTACAAAATGGTCGCTCTGACCTTTGACGACGGCCCCGCCTATTCCACCACCGCCACCCTGCTGAACCACCTGCGGCGCGCCGGGGCCCAGGCCACCTTTTTCCTGGTGGGCGAGCGCATTCCGGAATACCCGGACATCGTGCTTCGGGAAAACGACGAAAACCATTCCCTGCAAAGCCACCATTACAAGCATTCCGATACCAGCAAATCCACCATTCCCCGCATCCAGGAATACACCAAGAAAATGTACGACGTCATGACCGAAACCTTCGGCCTGGCCCCCTGGATGCTCCGGGCCCCCTACGGCATTTTCGATTATTTCATCAAGGCCAAGGTGAATTTGCCCCTCATCGAGTGGGACGTGGACACCAAGGACTGGACGGGCAAAGCCTCCGGCGGCGTGCTGGGCGTGGTGAAGGAATTGACCAAGGACGGCTCTATCATCCTGATGCACGACATCAAGGAGAAAACCCCCGAATCCGGCCGCCTGGCCGCCGAATGGCTGTATGAACACGGCTTTATGTGCGTCACCGTGGAGGAGCTGTTCATTCAGTACCAGGAAGAAATGATCCCCAATAAGATTTATTACAGCGTGGATACCAAGGGGAGTTAGTATAGGTTGTATCTATTATATACTGTTTCAATAAGTAAGGTGAGTTTTCTTGGCACGATCTACGGGTGATACATGCTGTTTGACGCTGCCGCTGAAGCTTGAAAAATGGCAGGAAGACCGCTTGGAAAAGCGCTTGGATTTAGCTCGGCAGATTTATAATACCTTATTGAATTTTGAGCTGAAAAAGCTGCGCCGAATGGAAACCAGAAAAGATTATATCGCCATTCAAAATCAACTGAAAGAACTGAACGATAAAACAGAGCGGAATAAACTATATCGACAACTGGATAAAATCAGGTCAGAGGCAGGCTTTTCTGAATATTCATTTAAAACGGACATTAAACCATTTTATAAGCATTTTCAGGAAAATATCGGTTCAAGCGTGGCAGTACATGGTATCGCGTCGCAGGTATGGGCTGCGTTTGAACGGCTATTCCTTGGAAACGGAAAACAAGTACATTTTAAAAAACGCGGAGAGTTAACATCGGTTAGAGGATATTCCGTGACGGGGAAAAGCGGTGGTGTGGAAATCATTTTTCGTACGACCTATATTGAATGGAAAGGCTTGAAGTTGCCAATTAAGCTTGATCCGAAAAACGCTTATGAAAGCGAAATGCTGCAAAAGCGGGTCAAATACTGCCGCATCGTCAAAAAGCCTGGACGGAATAAAAGCCATTGGCATGTGCAATTATCGCTTGAAGGCAAGCCGGCGGTGAAATGCAATCATGAAACGGGTGAAGTGCTGCATCCGCGTGGGAGTGGAAACGTGGGAATTGACATTGGCCCACAAACAATTGCTTATGTGGCGCAAAATGAAGCGGCATTGATGGAATTGGCAGATCAGGTCAACAACATAGAACGGGAAAAGAAAATTCTTGCCCGTAAGCTTGACCGAAGCCGCCGCGCAACAAATCCGGACAATTATGCGCCAGATGGAACAATCAAACGAGGCGTGAAGCTGACCAGAAACAAATCCAAACGCTATCTCAAATGTCAACGGGAGCTTGCCTATTTGATGCACCGCCTGGCGGACATCCGAAAACGGCAGCATAATGATCTTGCGAATCATTTGCTGTCCCTGGGCGATCATTTCTTTGTAGAGGATATGGCTTGGCCTGCTTTGATCCATCGATCACAAAAAACTGAAATATCGGAAAAAACCGGCAGAATAAAACGAAAAAAGCGATTTGGAAAATCTGTTGGGAATAAAGCACCAGCTACATTGATTGGATTACTGGATTTAAAGCTGAAATCCAGGGGGCTGGAAGGCGTAGTGAAAGTTTCTACATTGGTACGTGCCAGTCAATACAATCATATTACGGATGAATACCAAAAAAAGAAACTGAGCGAACGATGGAATCAAATGCCGGATGGACGGCGCGTGCAGCGGGACATGTATTCTGCGTTCCTGTTGCAGCACATGAATCGGTCGCTAGACGGATTTGACAGAGCTGCATTGCAGCGCGACTATGAAAACTTCTTGACACTGCATGATCAATGTATTGAAAAGCTGAACAAAGCACCGAAAACCGTTGCCAGTATGGGGATAGTGCGAAAGGCAAGCTAACAGAAAATTGCTGATAGAATCGCACCAAACAATCCGGTCTATTGTCAGTCCGGGGCTGTCGCTAATGGTGCCATAGGGCATCTTGACAGCAGAAGAGTAAGGGAAAATAGTCAGCGCAGGGTTCAACCTGAAAAGCTATCTACCTGCTCACGGCAGTATCACTCAATCATTGCATTTCTATTTGTGCGGTTTTGCCAATGCAATCCGTGTGGTACGTGCTGAGGCAAAGACGGATTACTACAACGAGCAAAAAACCACGCTTCCAATGCAATCCGTGTGGTACGTGCTGAGGCAAAGACCTCTGGCCGTATGGTGGCCGCTCCCGTCTGCAATGCAATCCGTGTGGTACGAGCTGAGGCAAATATCCTTTCCCTATGGCGGCCCGGAAAGACGGGCAAATGCAATCCGTGTGGTACGTGCTGAGGCAAAGAAACTGGGGGACGGCGGACAGCGCTGCCGCCCGGAATGCAATCCGTGTGGTACGTGCTGAGGCAAAGATATTATCGGTTTTTAGATCGAAAAAGTATTATTATAAAAGCAAAAAAAATCCGCTTTATTAGGCGGATTTTTTGATAGGAAAAGGAGTATCTATTATTCTTCTTCCTCGTCCATCATGGCCAGGAACTTATCGAACACGGCCTGGGAGATGGCGTCGTCATCCACGGACACGTAGATGTCTTCGTCGGTTTCCGGGTCCTTTTCAATTTTCAGGATCAGCACTTCGCCTTCCTCGTCGTCCTGGGTTTCATCGTCCAGCAGCATCAGCACCACGTACAGCTCGCCCTCGTGGTCGATGGTGGTCAGGTATTCAAACTGGCTGGTCACGCCGTCCTCGTCGGTCAGCTCAATGATGCCTTCGGGAAGCTCTTCTTCCTCGGGAATGTTGTTCTTGATATCGTCTGCCATGGATATGATCCTCCAAATCTATTCATTCATGCCGTTTCCGGCAGGAAAAGCGCGGTTATCTCCGGGAATCCAGATAGGCTTGCAAAATCACGGCGGCGGCCACCTTGTCCACGGTGCCCTTTCGCGCTTCCCGGCGCATGCCGCCCTCGATCAGCGCCTGATGGGCGGACACGGTGGAAAGCCGTTCGTCCTGAAACACTACGGGCAGCCCGGCTTCCTTCACTTTTTCCATAAAAGCCATCACCTTTTCGGCCTGGAACCCGATGGAGCCGTCCATGTTCCTGGGCAGGCCGCTGACGATGAGCACCGCGTGGGTTTCTTCGTATAATTTCTGTATATGCTTTACGTCCGGCCCCCAGCCAACGCGGGTATACACGCTGTGGGGAGAGGCGATAAATTGCGTTTCGTCGCTCACCGCGACGCCGATGCGCACGTCGCCCACGTCCAGGCCCAGAATCCGTCCCGTCATCTGTCCAGTTTATTCTCCACGTAGAATCTTACCAGTTCTTCCAGAATTTCGTCCCGCTCCAGGCGGCAGATCATGCTGCGGGCGCCCTGGAAACTGGTGATGTAGGTAGGATCGCCCGTCAAAACATAGCCCACCAATTGCGTGATGGGATCATAGCCCTTGCCCTGCAGGGCCCGGTACACATGCTCAAGGATATCGGAAGCTGTTTGGCTCCCTTCCGGCAGCGGGCGCAGCTTCATGGTTTCAAATCGTTCGGACATAGCGCTCCCCCCTTCATTTTATGATTATACACTATTTACCGATTTCCTGCAAGGCAGAAAAACCCGGAATTGTGTCATTTTTCGGGAAAAAAGAAATTATTTACAGCTTTGTTTCATATAATACGCGCACAGCGCCCCGCAGGCACACGAACAGCGGCACCGCCGCCACCATGCCCGGCAGCCCGGCCAGCAGCCCCCCGGCGGAAAGCAGCAGCAGCACATAAACGGGGTGCAGGTTGGTAGCCCCGGCCATTAGGCGGGGGGAAAGAAAATATCCTTCTATCTGCTGCACGAAAATGGTGACGCCCAGGCTCCACAGCGTCACGGTCAGGCCCTGAGGCAGGGAAAACAGCGCGATGGGCACCCCGCCGATCAGGGGCCCCACATAGGGAATCCATTCGCATACGCCCATCAATAGCCCCAGCGCCAGCCAGGCGGGCGCGCCCACCAGCAGCAGGCCCAGCGCCGTCAGCATCGCCACGGCCGCGGCCACCAGCATCTGGCCCCGCACGTATCCCCCCGCCTCCCGGCGCATTTCCTGAATGGCCGCCAGCGCCTGCCGCCGACAGCGCAGCGGAATCCACAGCGACAGCCGATAGCAGAATACTTCCCGGTCCCGCAGAAAATAATAAGCCAGCACCGGGGCAAGAAACGCCCGGGACAGGGCGTCGATGCCCGATCCGATGCCGGACAGCAGCATGGGCAGGTTTTCGCTGATCCAGGAAGCGGCCCCCGTCATCCACGCGCCGGGGCCTTCTCCGTCCAGCCCCAGCATCTTGATCCATTCCCGATCCGCGATCCCGTCCCATAATTCCTGCAAGCGGGCCAGCATCCGGGGCGCTTCGGCAATCACGAAGGATATTTGGCTGATCAGCTGCGGCAGCAAAAGCCCCGCGCCGCCCAGCAGCAGCAGAATCAGCGCCGCCACCGCCCCGGCGGCGGCCCAGGCCCGGCTGAGCGTTCGTTCCATCCGGCGGCAAAGGGGCAGGGCCAGGGCGGAAAGAAGCAGGGCGAAGATCATTTGCCCCATCAGTCGGCGCAGGGACGACCAGGCCAGCAGCGCGGCGGCGCCAACGCCCAGGCCGATGATCCATTGCGTGCGCCGGGATACGCCCCGGCCCTGGGGCAGATTGGTCATTCGCTCCCGCTCCTTTCTTCGTGTGTCCAGGGCTTCGGCCCCTGACGCAGAGTTTGAGACCGTTCGGGCCTCAACGGTCTCCATGCTGGCTTTCAACTTGTATTTTGTCCTTGAGAACAGTCTGTGATCAGAACATCCGCATGAATCGATGCGCCTGTTTTTTCATATGATTCCAGCAAAGCTTCTGGCTGAGTTGTTTGTGGTGCATTCCGATCAGATAGCCCATCAGGCCAATGGCCATCAGTTTGCTCACGCTTTTTCCGCCTCCTCTCTGGCGCAGGATACGGTCACATGGCCCGTTTCGCCGTTGGGCTGCACATGAAAGGATGTGGCGTACCAGCGTCCGTCGATGAGATCGTCCACCGGCCCGCCGGAAATCTCCAGAGCGATCACCCGCATGGTTTCCTCCTGCAGCAGCGCGTCCGTCACAATGCCCAGGCGCGTGCCGTCCGCGTCCGTTACCCGGAATAAGCGGTAAGCCGCGTCACGGGGCACCCGCTTGGGCCGCCCGTCCGCAATGATGGAAATTTTCCCGACCAGCGTGATCTGGTCCCGGGGAAGCCACCGGGCGCCCCGAAGCCCACCCCGGATCACGATGCCCCGCAGGCTGCGTCCGTCCTCTGTCAGCACCCCGCGCAGTACGCTGCCCGCGGATTTTCCATTCAATATCACCGGCAGTCCCATCATTTTTTTCAGTCCTGTCATGTCCATCACCCGAAAATATTCTGTCCTTTTTCGCGTCAGGCATGCTGGGAAAATCAGATGACAAGAACATATGTTCCGATATAATTCCGAACGATTCGTGGGAGGGAGTACGGAAAGGGAGCGGCAATTAGGCGCACG
>JAUNMW010000184.1 GCA_030537395.1 Clostridia bacterium
AGAGTTAAGAGTTGAGATGATATAGTCCTGTTTTGCATATCACGTCTTACGTCTTTGTTTGATCATGATAAATCTCAACTCTTAACTCTTCACTCTCAACTCTATTTTACCTCTCTTCTGAAAACCTCAGCTTTTTAATTGAATGATAGTAAGTGATCATCAGAAGCAGTTCCGCTCCCAGCCAGGCGGCGGGCTCGGCGATAAAAATGCCGTACTGGCCCAGCAGACCGGGCAGCAGCAGGGCGGACCCGATGCGCATCACCATTTCCGCCGCGCCGGACAGCATGGGGATCAGCGTGTTGCCCATGCCCTGCAGAGCGCTGCGGTACACATACAAAAGATACAGGATAAACAGCCCCGCCAGCATGACATGCAGATACCGCAAAGCCACGTCCAGTACATCCTCCACCATGGCTTCGTTGGGGTCCACGAACAGAGACAGCACGCTTCTTCCGGCCAGAAACAGCACCGCGGCGATGGCCAGGGAAGTAACGATGGCCATCATGGCCCCGGTGCGCACGCCGCTTTTGATGCGGGACCGGGACTGGGCCCCGTAATTCTGCCCCGTATAAGCCGCGATGGCCCCGCCGTAGGACACGGCGGCCATTTCCATCAGGCCGTATAGCTTGTTGGTGGCGGTGAATCCGGCAATGAACACGCTGCCGAACCCGTTGATCACCCGCTGCACCACCATGCCGCCCAGGCCGATGATCACGTTCTGGGCCGCCGTGGGGGTGCCCAGATACACCAGGCGATTGACGGTGTTTTTCTCCCATTTCAAATCAGCCTTGTCAAATTGCAGCATGGGCAGCTTTCGCACCACCGCGAAGCAGTACACCGCCGACGCGCCCTGGGCGATCAGCGTAGCCGCCGCGGCCCCCGCCACGCCCCAGCGGAACAGGATCACAAACAGCCCGTCCAGCGCGATATTTGTAAAGGAAGCGATCAGCATGGCGATCAGCGGGGATTTGGAATCGCCCACGGCTCGCAGCATGGCGGCCTCTACATTATAAGCGGAAAAAATGGGCAGGCCGCACATCAAAATGCGCAGATACAAAACGGCCTGAGGGAAAATATCCTCCGGGGTATGGAGCAGTGATAATATAGGAAAAATCAGGGCTTGGCTTACAATGATCAGGCTCAGGGCAATCACCGCCGTGAGCATCACGGACTGTGCCACCGTGCGCCTGAGCCCCGCTGCGTCGTGGGCCCCGAAGCGCTGGGAAATCAATATGGAAAAACCCTGGGTGTAGCCCGTGACCACGCCCATGAAAATCCAGCACAGCCAATCCGCCGCGCCCACCGCCGCCAATGCGTCGATGCCCGCGAACCGGCCTACAAAAGCGCCGTCCACAATGGTGTATAACTGCTGGCATACATTGCCCAGCATCATGGGCAGAGCAAAACCCATGATCAGCTTCGCCGGTTTGCCCGCCGTCATATCGGTAGCCCGCACGGAATCACTGCCCTTTCCTGGTAAAAATCGCCGTTGGCATTATAAGGGATTTTGGCCGGAAACGCAAGAGCCGCCTGGGGCTTGAACGGCGTTCATTTGGGATTGAAAAAAGCAAAGCCAAAAAGAGTACAGAGTTCAGAGTACAGATTTATATCGTCTTTCCATATCTAACCGCAAGGCTGATAGGCATATAACATAAACTTTTCAATCTGAACTCTGAACTTTGTACTCTGTACTCTATTCTGAGTTATGTTTCTGAGTCACGTTTGCGTATCGCCGGGGTCCTCCAGAATCTCGGCGCGCATCCAGCCGGTGTGGCTGATGAGCGAGGGGCGCACCTCCGCGCCGGATTTGCGCCACACGGAGGGCGTGCAGCCCATCACACGCTGAAAGTGCTGGTTAAAGCAGCTCAGGGACGCATAACCTACCTGCACGGCGATTTCGGCGATGTTTTTTTCGGAGGCGCGAAGCAGGGTGCAGCTTTCCAGAATGCGTACCTGATGCAGAAAGGACAGAGGATTGGTGCCCATTTGTTCGTGGAACAGGCGGCGGAAATGGGTGGGGCTCATGTGGCAGGTGTCCGCCAGGATTTCCAGGGGGAAGGATTGCATATAATGCTCATGGATATAATCCAGGGCCGGGGAGAGGGAGAGCAGGTTTTTATCCAGCAGGCTCACCGTGTTGGTTTGGGATTCGATGCGGAGCAGATAAATGATCAGGATCAGCACCTGGCCCCGGATGCAGCTTTTGTAGCCCAGCGGCTTTTGGGCAAATTCCTCCATGATGCTTTTCACAATGGGCGCGGCCCAGGGATGCTGCTCCGGCGAGAGCATAAAATGGCAGGATGAAAGCATACGGTTGAAGGCTTGCAGATCCGGCAGCTGGCTTAAAAACGAGCGGCCCAGGATCACCTCCGGGTCCAGGTACAGATAGCTCCATAAGCTGTGCTTCCCGGGGTTGGACCAGGTGGTGTGGGGCACGTTGCGGGCGATACAGGTGACGTATCCGCTTTGAAAGGGGGCCTTCTGTTCGCCCAGCACCATGGTGCCCTCTTCGGAATGGCACAGGCCGATTTCCAGGCTGTTATGAAAATGCAGCCGTTTGCTGGGCACCGGGCTGATATGCCATTGATCGCCTGTAAGAACCAGCAGAGGAAAATCCGCGGGCAATTCATAGCTGCGGTACTCCAAAACCGGCTGCTTGGGCCTTGCCATGAAAGCATTCCTCCCTGAAATATGAGATATATACATTATAAAGGAAATAGCGAAAAATGACAAGCCTGAATGGGAAAAACGGAAAAATATGGTGAATGCATGGCCTAAATGTTCATCTTATTTTGTGATTAATGGTTGAAATCAGTCAGTTTTGTGCCGAATAATGATTGAAAGCAGCATTTTCATATTGTATAATAATACTGATATAAAAGGAAAATGTTTGTGCGTATCCTTTATATAATGAAGGGGGAAGGACAAAAGATGAGCGTTAATACGGTGAAAGCGCCCAGCCTGCGGGAGAAAACCTCCTGGAAAAAGGCGCTGCAGCGGGACTGGCATCTGTACCTGATGCTGCTGCTTCCCATTGCGCTGGTGATCATTTTCAACTATGCCGCCTATCCCGGCCTGCGGATGGTGTTCATGGATTATAAGCCCGCCAAGGGCTACGCCGGCAGCAAATGGGTGGGCTGGGAAACCTTCCAGAAGGTATTCAAGGACAAGGATTTCATCCGCGCCTTGAAAAACTCCATCGTGTTCAACCTGCTGGATCTGCTGGTTTCCTTCCCCATGCCTATCATTCTGGCGCTGATGCTGAATGAACTTCGCTTTCCCAAATTCAAAAAAGTATCGCAGACGATCCTGTATCTGCCTCACTTCCTTTCCTGGGTTATCATCGGGTCGGTGGCTTATCAGCTGTTTAAGCCCTCCACCGGCATTGTGAACGTACTCATGATGAACTGGGGCTGGATCAAGGAAGGCATCCCCTTCCTGACGGAAAAGAATCATTGGGCCGTCACCTACCTGCTCATCGGCGTATGGCAGGGCATGGGATGGGGCACCATCATTTACCTGGCCGCCATCACCGGCATCAGCGGCGAGCTGTACGAAGCCGCCATGATCGATGGCGCCAGCCGCATGCAGCGCATTTGGCATATTACCCTGCCCGGTATCCGTTCCACCATCGTGGTGCTTTTGATCATGAACCTGGGCAAGGTGATGGGCAGCAACTTCGAGCGCCTGGACGTGTTTGCCAACACGCAGGTGCGCGATTATCAGTACCAATTGGCTATCTACATTTATGAAAAAGGTTTGGCAAACTCCAAGTTCAGCATGGCTACCGCCGTGGGTCTGTTCCAGTCCCTGGTGGGCTTGATGCTGGTGCTCATCAGCGACCGCTTCGCCAAGGCTTTGGGCGAAGACGGCTTACTGTAAGGGGGGTGCGAACCGTGGCAAAGAAAGAAAAAGATTTCGATACCATCAATGATGGTTCCCATGCCATTCGGAAATTTACCATCGGCGATTTTTTCATCATTCTGATTATTTCCGTCCTGTGCCTCACCTGCATCCTGCCTTTCATTCACTTGGCCGCCAAATCCGTATCCAGCAACACGGCGGTGATGCAAAAGAGCGTGGTACTCTGGCCCAAAGGCTTCAACGTTGATGCTTACAAATCCATCTTTGAGGACGGCACCCTGGTGCATTCCTTCCTGTACAGCGTGGAGGTAGTGCTCATTTTCACGCTCTTTGGCATGATCGTGTGCACCTGCGCAGCCTACCCGCTGTCCAAGAAGCGCCTGAAGGGCCGTACATTCTTTACCTTTGTGCTCATGATTCCCATGTATTTCAGCGCCGGCCTGATCCCCAGTTATCTGCTGTATAAAAACCTGGGCCTGCTGAACAGCATGTGGGTGCTGATCCTGCCGCTGATCTATTCTTCCTATAACATGCTGATTATGAAAAATTACTTCCAGTCCTCCATCCCGGACAGCCTGGAAGAAGCGGCGTTCCTGGACGGGGCCAGCAATTTCCAGATCCTGTTTAGGATCGTGCTGCCCCTTTCCATGCCCATCATCGCCACCCTGAGCCTGTTTTACGCGGTGGGACGCTGGAACGCTTACGCCGATAACAAATACTACATCACCAAGGAAGCCCTCAAGATGATCCAGTACAAGCTGTATCAGCTGGTGGCCTCCGCTACTGAAGCCCAGACCGCCACCCTGTCCGAAGCCATTGAAGTCACCAGCACCCCCGAAGTGCTGCAGGCGGCCTGTATCATGTTCGCCACCATTCCCATCATCTGCATCTATCCTTTCCTGCAGAAGTACTTCGTCAAGGGTGTGATGGTCGGCGCGGTGAAAGGCTGATCTTCCAGAAAACAGAGTTCAGAGTACAGAGTTCAGATTTATACAGCTTATTCCATGTTTGTTTTCCATGGCTGTTAGCCGTTGAAGGACTATATCATCTGCACTTTGTACCCTGTACTCTGCACTCTATGTTTTCAGTTCCCAAGGGCGGACTGCCCTAAAAATAAAAGGAGGAAATATCCATGAAGAAATTCCTTGCTCTGGCGCTGGCAGCCATCATGCTGCTGGGAATGATGTCCTTTGCCTCCGCGGAAACTCCCGCCTGGGAGCCCTTCGCCGAGAACGTGTCCATCACCATCCCCGTGTATGACCGCGGCCAGGCCGGCGTGCCCAACGTGGAAGACAACTACTGGACCAAGTGGATCCAGGAAAACTTCGGCGACAAGTACAACATCACTGTGAACTATGTGGCCATCCCCCGTTCCGAAGTGATGACCAAGTATTCCATGCTGGCTGCCGCGGAAGATCTGCCCACCGTGCTGATGGAATACGACTATCCCAAGGTTGCCCAGTGGGCCGCCGACGGCTATCTGGCTGAATTCAATATGGACGATTTCGCCGCCGTGGCTCCCACCTATTACAACCGTATGGTGGAAAACAACCAGCTGGCTTTCACCAAGCTGAACGGCGAAACCTACCTGGTGGCCGCTCTGCGCCCCTACTATGACACCTCCTACACCTTCCAGACCTTCGTGCGTATGGACTGGCTGAAGCAGATCGGCTACGATCATGTGCCCGCCACCACCACCGAATTCAACGATGCCATGCAGAAAATCAAGGATGCGGGCATTGCCAAGTATCCTGCCGGCGGCACCATGATCACCGGCGTGGGCTCCGACCAGAACTATGCCTGGCGCACTTGGCCTCTGGATGAAAAAGAATGGGCTATGTACGGCGACTACAACATTCCTTCTCTGGGCTGGGATCCTAACTATCGCCTGCTCAAGAACGAAAACTACAAGTACAACGCCGGTCTGACCAACCCCGAATATTACCTGATCGGCACCGAAGATGACAAGACCAACTTCATCAACGGCGAAAACTACAGCTACGGCGGCTATATCTCCGCTGCCATGGACTGGCTGAAGGCTTTCTATGAAACCAATCCCGACGCCGAACTGGCCATCGCTCCCGTGAGCACCCAGATCGACGAAACCTACGGCACCAACCCCGGCTACCGCACCGACAACCCCTTCGGCATGATGGTGGGCTTCTCCTCCTTCGCTACCGAAGACCAGATCAAGGCTGCCTGGATGTACATGGAATGGCTGACCCAGCCTGAAAACCTGTATACCTTCCAGTGGGGCTTTGAAGGCGAAAACTACAAGCTGGATGAAAACGGCCTGCCCGTTTCCGTTACCGATTACTCCGGCGAATACAAGCAGGGCTTCAACAACAACAAGGACTACTGGTGCATCACCATCGAAGCCCGTCAGGCCGGTACCATCGAAGACCTGATCAAGAACAACCTGCCCCATGACCTGCCCCAGGACTTCACCGAAGACATCATTCAGTGGTACTATGACAAGGTCGCCGTGAAGGATGCCGGCTGGGCCATCGACAACGCCAAGTGGTCCGTGACCATGGAAGCGGAAAGCGAATACCAGACCGTGCTGGTAAACCTGTACAAGGAATACCGCGACAAGCTGACCATGTGCGCGCCCGAAGAATTCGACGCCCTGTATGCCCAGTATGCTCAGGAATACCTGGATGCGGGCTATCAGGAAATCATCGATGAACGCGCCGAGCAGTTTGAAGCCGGCAACTCCACCAGCATCCTGAACGTGACCAGCGAACCTGTTGTTCTGAACAAGTAATTTCAGTTTTCCCTTCCCGCCGGGGCCGCAAGGCCCCGGTTTTTCTTTCTATGTGAAACGCACCATGCCACATACGCAATCGGGCATGGTGCGTTTCTATACTGCTAACAGTAACGTTATCAAGGGTGATTCTCAATACTAAGGTGGGGTTACGCTGGGG
>JAUNMW010000185.1 GCA_030537395.1 Clostridia bacterium
ACAACAGGCCCTGGCGCAGGTCTGGGGGCGCGTAGCCCCCAGCGTACCCCTTAGTTGGGACTAACTGCGTAACTTAAAGGGCTCTTAAAAATTCCAGTAATATCAATTTCCATCAGTCTCCACGGGTTCAGCCAAGGAAACGGGACAGCTTTCGCCTGCCCGGAGGCCGAAAAGGCAGGCTTCCTTCACAGGAATACGGGTGATGAGGGCCAGGGCGTGGGCGTACCAGCGCACCTGCAGGGCGTAACGCTCCACCAATTCTTCGCCCGAGGCGAAATCCGTTTTATAATCGGCCAGCACCCATTGGCCGTCCTCCAAAAAGCACAGATCGATCACACCCTGGATCATATTCCGGTGTGATCCTTTTAAATTGAAAGCCCATTCCCGGTGTACCTCCGGGGCAGCCAGGGCGCGCTGGCCCAGGGGAGAGGAAAAGAAGGCTTTCAGCCATTTCAATTGCACGGCGCTCCGTTCCTCGTCGGACAGCACGCCCTGCTTCTGCAGCTGATCCAGGGCCCCGGTATAATTGCCCGCCCGCACCAGGCCGTAATCCATTTGGCCCAGCACCCGATGGGTGATGGTGCCGCGCTCGGCGGGGGTGAGCTTTTTTTCATCCTCCACCATAAAGCCCGGCAGGGGTGCTTCCTTGGGCAGCCGGCGCTTGTCCGCAGGGGACTCCCAATCGTCCCCTTCGCCCCGCAGCTTTTTGGCAATGGCGGTGACGGAAGTTTTCATGGGCGGCGAGGGGATTTCCCGGCGGGTCATGCGCGCCACGGTCAGCGCGTCCGGCGGGGAGGACAGCATCAGCGGCGGCGGAATGATCTGGGCCGTCGGGGGCGCGGACAGATCCTCCGCTGGCTGCAGGGCCATGCGCCATATGCTGCCGTTTTTGCCGATGTATTCTCCCGCATGGAAACCGCCCAGGCTTTGCATCACCCAATCCAGCATGCAGCCCGCGGATCCGGCGGCGTAGGCGGTGGCGGGGCGCTGCCAGGTTTCCAGCGCGGCGTCCGGCTTCCGGGGGGAACCCACCAGGATCAGCTTTTCCCGGGCGCGGGTCATGCCCACGTACAAAAGCCGCGCTTCCTCCGCCCGGGCCTCTTTTTCGCCGATGCCGGACAGGGCGCGGAAGGCGCAGGTTTCCCGGGTAACGCGCCGCTGGGCGTCAATATATTGCAGGGCCAGGCCATACTGCGCGTGCGTGCGCAGCTGGCCCCCGTCTCCCTTGCGGAAGGGCCGGGCCATTTCCAGCATGAACACGATGGGAAATTCCAGCCCCTTGGATTTATGCAGGGTCAGGATGCGCACCACGTCCTCATTTTCGCCCAGGGTTTTGGCGGATTTGCCGTCGTCCGTAGCGTGCAGGCGGCCCGTTTCCCGAAGGAAAGCGCCCAGGCCCTCCTTGGCGCTTTCGCCCTGGGCCCGCTCTGCCAGCAAGCGCAGATTGGCCTGGCGCAGTTCTCCTTCCTCCAGGGCCCCGGCCCGCATATACAGCCCGCTTTCCTCCAAAATGCGCCAAATCAGCGTGTCCACGGGCATGTTCAGGCTCATGAAGCGCCAGCGGGCCAGCCGGTTCCAGGCCTCCCGGCATTTTTCACCCAGCGGCGTTTCCTGCGCCATGGCGGCGCGGAAGGCTTCATAAAAGGGCGCGCCGGGGGTGCGTTTCACCAGCCGGATGCGTGCCAGATCTTCTTCCGTAAACGCAAAGCAAGGGCACCGCAGGGTGGAAAGCAGCGGGATATCCTGCAAAGGATTATCCACCACCTTCAGCAGATTCACCATATCCACCACTTCTGGCAGATCGAAAAACTGCGCGTCGGCGTCGCTGTATACCGGAATGCCCTGGGCCTGCAGCGCCCGGGCGATATAGGGGGCCCGGCCGGAGGCATAGCGCACCAGCAGGGCGATGTCCCGGAAGCGCACGGGACGGCTGCCATCGCCTTCCCGCACGGTGGAAAAACGCATCAGTTCCTTGATCCGCTGGGCCACAAAGGCGGCTTCGTACCGGTAGCCCTTCGTCAGCTCACCCATCTCCCCGTCCTCTTCCTCCTGGGCGGTGATCAGGTGAATTTCCACGGGGGCGCCGAAAGGCTGGCCCCCGCCGGGCCGCAGCATGGCGGCTTCATCATAGGTGATTTCCGTTTCCTTTTCCCGCATGGCGTGAACGAATACCTCGTTCACGGCCAGCAGCACGTTTTCATCGGAACGGAAATTCTGCTGCAGCAGGATTTTCCTTTCCGCCGCGTCCGGGGAGAGGGAATAGCGCTGATACTTGTCCAGAAACAGGGTGGGATCGGCCAGGCGGAAGCGGTAAATACTCTGCTTCACATCGCCCACCATGAACAGCAGGTTCGGGAAACCCTCGTGCAGCGCGTTCAGAATGGCTTCCTGGATCCCGGAAACATCCTGATATTCATCGATGAACAGCGCGTCAAAACTGCCCGCCACGGCGGCGCGCACATCGGGCTTTTGCAGCACCTTCAGGGTCAGATGCTCCAGGTCGTTATAATCCAAATAGTTGCGGGACTGCTTGAGCGCATAATACCGGTCGTGCATTTTATGCACCAGGCCGCACAGGGCCCGCAGGGCGGGCAGGGTATGGCGCAGTTCTTCTTCCGCTTGATCGGGATTCTCCGGAAGCAGCTCCCGGGCATTATTGATCCGGTCCTTCCAATCCTCCCGCAGGGCCTTGAACCGGGCGGCGGCATCCGGATCCTCGTCGGGAGAAGCTTTTTTGGTGCTGAGCCGGGCAAAGGACGTTTTGCCGCCTCGCAGCGTGCCGTCCTCTGATTCTGCCAGCAGCTGGGCCATCATCGCCTGATCCGCTTCCCAGGCAGGGACGTACCGATCCGGGGCGCCGCTCTGGGCCATGATCTTTCCCATTTCGGGCATCAGCTCGGCCGCGCCGTCCAATTGGGCCCGGCACAGCTGCCGCAGCAGGGGCATCCAGGCGGTCATGGAGGCTTTATCATCCGCGGTATGCGCCTCCGCCCAGCCCCAGGGATCGGCCTGGGCCATGAGAAAGCCGTATAATTCATCCAGCAGCGTCACGATCTGCGGATCCTCAAACTGCTCAAAAAGGATTTTCTCATCCTCGGTGGGGTCCCCGTAAGCGCTTTCCAGCACTTCGTCCTGGGCCCGGCGGCGCAGGGTGTTCAGCCGGTCTTCATCGCCGATGCGGGCCAGGGGATCAATATCCGCCGCCTGAAAATTCTCCCGCAGCACCTTAAAGCAGAACACGTGCAGCGTGCAGATGGAGGCCCGGTGCAGCCGAAGCGCCTGGCGGCGCAGATGGGCGTCGAAAGCCCCTTCCTTTTCCAGCCTGCGGCCAATGCGTTCCTGCATTTCGCCTGCCGCCGCCCGGGTAAAGGTAACGATCAGCATCCGGTCGATGCGGCGGCCCTCCCGAAGCAGGGAAAGCACCCGCTCCACCAGCACCGCCGTTTTTCCCGAGCCTGCCGCCGCGCTGACCAATACGCTGCCGTTCCGCGCGTCAATGGCCGATTGCTGACCTTCCGTCCACTGCATAAGGATCCTCCCTGCCGCAAGTTTTTTTCTATTGTATTACATTCCGCGCGGATTGACAAGCGCCGTCTGGAGAGCGAGCTTGCCAAAATGGCAAAATAATGGTATAGTTATCCCGGAACCTGAAGATACGCGGTTTTTCGCGAAAAGTGGCGATTCTATCCCTCAATTTTTGGAAATCAGCCAAAAAAATAGTGACTGATTCCCATAAACAGGGTGAAAAAGAGGATTTTTTCTTCCAGCGTCGAATAGAAAAGCTGGAAACCCATCCCATTGAAAAAAGAGGAGAAGCATTCATGGCAACGGTTCTGGACATTGGCGTTGATTTGGGGACAGCCAGTGTCGTCATTTACGGCAAAGGAAAAGACGTGGTGCTCAACGAGCCGGCGGTGATCGCCTTTGACAGGGATACCCGCAATGTGCTGGCCGTGGGAGAGGAAGCCCGCCGCATGATGGGCCGTACCCCCAGCAACATCTCCGCCATCCGTCCTTTGCAGAACGGCATGATTTCCGATCTGGACATGGCCTGCACCATGCTGCGCTATTTTGTGGGCAAGGTGGTGGGAAAGCGCCTGATCGGCGGCCCCCGCATCCTGATTTCCGTGCCCACGCGCGTGAATACCATGGAACGCCACCGCATCACCACCAGCCTGTTTGAAACGGGCGCCCGCCGCACCCTGATGATGGATCGGCCCATTGCCGCAGCCATCGGCGCGGGGCTGCCCATCGGAGAGGCTTACGGCGATATGATCGTGGATATCGGCGGCGGCACCACGGATATCGCTGTGATTTCCCAGGGCCAGATCATCGCGAGCAACCGGGAATCTGTGAACCAGACGGGCGGCGATTCCTTTGACGACGCCATTATTCGCTATATCCGGCGCAAGCATAACCTGCTCATCGGCGAACTGACGGCGGAGGATCTGAAAATCAGCATCGGGTCCGCCCTGCCCCGCAGCGAGCAGTATTATATGGAAATCACGGGCCGCAACCTGATTTCCGGCCTGCCTAAGATCATGCGCATCACCAGCGACGAAATCACCGAAGCCATGGATGAACCTTTGCAGAATCTGCTGGAATCCATCCAGGCTGTGCTGGAAAAAACCCCCGCGGAGCTGACCGCCGATATTTATGAAACCGGCATCACCCTGACCGGCGGCGGCGCGCTTCTGGCGGGGCTCAGCGAAGCCATTTCTCTGGCCATGAAGGTGGACTGCCATCCCGCCGAATATCCCCAGGAATGCGTGGCGCGGGGCTGCGGCCTCACCCTGGAAAACTGGAGCGAGTACGGCCGCTTCCTCAGCGACCGCCGGAAACGGGGATAATTAACAACGCATCGACAAATTGAGGAGTTATATAAGAGTACAGAGTTCAGAGCACAGAGTACAGATTGGATAGTCTTTCATGCGTATGAGTCGAAAACCAAACTCGCTGTCATTTGCTGATATCACCGACTATTCAATCTGTACTCTGAACGCTGAACTCTGTACTCTTTTCTGCAAATTCCGTTTTCACGCTTCCTCTTTTTCCCCAGGGGTATGCCGGAGAGGAAAGGAACAAAAAAACGACAAAAACTTTGTGTTCCGGTTCTTGTTTCCGGCGGTTTCTCATGATATAATGCGCAAGTATGAGTTTCGATACTGACAGCAGGGGGGAACAAAAGATGCGCATAGGATTCGATCATGACAAGTACACGGCCATGCAGTCGGAGCACATCCGGGAAAGGATCAAGGCGTTCGGCGGGAAGCTGTATTTGGAATTCGGCGGAAAGCTGTTTGACGATTACCATGCCTCCCGCGTGCTGCCGGGCTTCCGTCCGGACAGCAAGGTATCCATGCTGCTGAATTTGAAGGATCAGGCGGAGTTGGTGATCGCGGTGAACGCCGACGACATCGAAAAAAGCAAGGTCCGGGGGGATCTGGGCATCACCTATGACGCGGATGTGCTGCGGCTCATCGACGCCTTCCGCTCCATCGGCCTGTATGTGGGCAGCGTGGTCATGACCCGCTGGCAGGAGCAGCACGCCGCCGTGAACTTCAAAAAACGGCTGGAAAGCCTGGGCATCCAGGTGTACCGCCATTATCCCATCGAAGGCTATCCCTACAATGTGAAGCACATCGTCAGCGACGAAGGCTTTGGCCGCAATGAATATATCGAAACTTCCCGGCCCCTGGTGGTGGTTACCGCCCCCGGCCCCGGCAGCGGCAAAATGGCTACCTGCTTAAGCCAGCTGTATCAGGAGCATAAGCGGGGCATCAACGCGGGCTACGCCAAGTTTGAAACCTTCCCCATCTGGAATCTGCCGCTGAAGCATCCGGTGAATGTGGCTTATGAAGCCGCTACGGCGGACCTGGACGACGTGAACATGATCGATCCCTTCCACCTGGAGGCCTACGGCGAAACCACGGTGAACTACAACCGGGACGTGGAAATTTTCCCCGTTTTGAACGCGCTGTTTGAATACATTTACGGGGCTTCTCCCTATAAATCCCCCACGGATATGGGCGTGAACATGGCGGGCAACTGCATCAGCGACGACGATGTGTGCCGCGCCGCCGCCCGGCAGGAAATCATTCGCCGCTATTATGCCGCCCGCTGTGCCGTGCGCCAGGGACGGGCGGAGAATTCAGAAGTGGAAAAGCTGGAGCGGATCCTGCAGAAAATGGGCCTGAGCGACGAGGAACGGCCCGTCATCGCCGCGGCCCGGCACCGGGCGGAAAGCACCGGGGCCCCCGCTCTGGCCATTCAATTGCCCGACGGCCAGATCATTACCGGCAAAACCTCCGATCTGCTGGGGCCCTCTGCCGCGGTGGTGCTCAACGCCGTAAAAGCCCTGGGCGGCATTGAAAAAAGCGCCCACTTGATTTCTCCCTCCGTGATCGAGCCGATCCAGACCCTGAAATGCAGCTATCTGGGCAATCATAACCCCCGGCTGCATACCGATGAAATCCTGGTAGCCCTCTCCATCTGCGCCGCCACGGACAAAGCCGCGGCCCACGCCATGAAGCAGCTCAAAAAGTTGGGGGGGTGCGAGGCCCATTCCACGGTGATCCTGTCCCCCGTGGACGAAAACATTTTCCGCCGTCTGAAAATCAATATCACCTGCGATCCCCAGTACCAAACGCACAAGCTGTATCATCCCTGATTTTTTTTCCGCCGCGCCGCTTTTTGGCGCGGCGGACTCTTTTTTGCTTTGTTTTATTATGGTAAAGAGCCCTTTAAGTTACGTAGTTAGTATCAACTAAGGGGTTACGCCGGGGTT
>JAUNMW010000186.1 GCA_030537395.1 Clostridia bacterium
CAGGGCAAGACCAGAACTTTCTGAGGATGAAATCATGGAATGCTTGTTTGAAACGGAACGATTGCGGATCAGAAGATTTTGTCCTGAAGACGCGCTGACCCTGTATGAGAATCATGCTGAAGCTGCGGTGAAAAAGTGGATCCCGAACGAAAGCTACGCTGACGCCGACGAAGCCCGGGAAGCCATTGGGTTTTATATGGATTGCGTAAATCAGGATCGGCTGCCGTTCGTTCTGGCAGTGGAATCAAAGCGAACTGGCGGGCTGATCGGGGACGCGGGCATCAACGAAGTCGATGGACAGCCGAACGAAGTAGAAATCGGCTTTACCATCTGCGAAGCGTTCAGCGGAAAAGGCCTGGCTACCGAATTGGTGCAGGCCATGACAGCATACGCCATGTCCAGGTTTGGAATCCATACGCTGTATGGCCGCGTGCTGCATGGAAACGCGGCTTCCGTCCGGGTGCTTGAAAAGAATGGATATGCTTTCGTTCGGGAAGAATTCGACGCTGAAGACGATCCCTATGGCAAGGGGATGCTGATTTATAGATCATCAATGCTTGAATGAGGTGAATCATTATGCTGGAACAGCTGAAAGAACAAGTATGGAAAGCGAATCTGCTTCTGCCCAAATACAACCTGGTCACCTTCACCTGGGGCAACGTATCCGGCATTGACCGGGAAAGCGGCCTGTTCGTCATCAAGCCTTCCGGGGTGGAATACGACGGCATGACCGTGGACGATATGGTGGTTGTGGATTTGAACGGCAAAGTGGTGGAGGGCAAATGGCGTCCTTCCAGCGACACCCCCACCCATCTGGAGCTGTACAAGGCCTTCCCGGAATGCGGCGGCATCGTGCACACCCATTCCCGCTGGGCCACCACCTTTGCCCAGGCTGGAAAGGACATTCCCGCTATGGGTACCACCCAGGGGGACTACTTCTACGGCGCCATCCCCTGCACCCGGCCCATGACCGACGCGGAAATCAAAGGCGAATACGAAAAGGAAACGGGCACCGTCATCATTGAAACCTTCAAAACCAAGGGCATCGACCCCGCCCAGGTGCCCGGCGTGACCGTGTTCAGCCACGGCCCCTTCGCCTGGGGCAAGGACGCCATGGAAGCCGTTCACAACGCCGTGGTCATGGAGGAAGTGGCCTTCATGGACTGGCACGCCATGATGATCAACCCCGAACTGGGCCCCATGCAGCAAACGCTGCTGGATAAGCATTACCTGCGCAAACACGGGAAAAACGCCTATTACGGGCAAAAGTAAAAAAGATTGAATTTTGGGGGGAACCATTCTTTGTAGGCCAAAGAATGGTTTCCCCCAGATCCGCAGCCTCAATGGTCGCAACTCTCCTTCATGGAGAGATTGCTCCCTTTCGGCTGATCTCACCGCCGATGAGATTCCCGCCACAGGCGGTCATCGGCGGTTCGTCCCCCTCCAAGAAAGCCATAAAAGGCACTTGCTTTTCATAAAGGAGCATGTCTCAATGAAGATTCAATTCTTGGGCACTGCCGCGGCGGAGGGCATTCCGGCGCTGTTCTGCCAATGCCCGGTATGCCGACAGGCGCGGGCGGCGGGCGGAAAGGAAATCCGCACCCGCAGCGGGGCCATCATCGATGGGAAGCTGAAGCTGGATTTCGGCCCCGATTCCTATGTGCACATGCAGCGCTTTGGGCTGGATTACCTGGCCCTCCAGGGAATCCTGATTACCCATTCCCATTCGGACCATCTGGCCCCCACGGAAATGGAATACCGCATCCCCGGCTACTGCTATCAGGCGGACGGCCAGAAGCCCCAATCCACCCTGACCGTGTACGGCAATGAGGCGGTGTGGAAGGAAATAGAAAAATATACCGCCCACGCTTCCCATTGCCTGGCCTTTCAGCGGATGATCCCCTTTGAGCCGGTGCAGATCGGGGATTACCGGGTCACGGCGCTGGAGGGCGTACACTGCCAGAACCAGAATGGCGGCCAGTACCCGGTGCAGTTCCAGGCCCGCACCATTTACCGGGCGGAGGAGGCCTTCATTTACCTGATCGAAAAGGATGGGGAAAGCATCCTGTACGCTCACGACACCTGCGAATTCACCGAAGCCAACATGGTGTACTTAAAGGGCAAGCGCATGAATCTCATTTCCCTGGACTGCACCGGCGGTTCCTGGCATTACGATTACAGCGGCTGGGTGGGCCACATGACCAGCGAAGGCTGCCTGAGCATGCGCAAAAAGCTGATGGACATCGGCGCGGCGGATGAAAGCACCGTGTTTGTGGCCAATCACTTTTCCCACAACGGCTATACAACGTATGAGGATATGCAGCGCATCACCCCGGGCTTTATCATCAGCTATGACGGCCTGACGCTGGATTCCCGCCAAGGGAAAAAGGGGGCCTGACTGTGGCGCACATTCCCCAGGACCCCTATATGCTGCTGAGCATGGTGAATATGAAGCTGCGGGACCGCTATGCCTCCCTGGACGCGCTGTGCGAGGATTGGGATGTGAGCCGCAGCGAAATCGAAAGCGTGCTGGCTACCCTGAACTATCATTACGATCCCGGACAGAACGCATTTATTTAAACAGGGAAGCTTTTAGCAAACTGGAAATTGCAGAAAAGAGTACAGAGTTCAGAGTACAGAGTAAAGATTATATAGTCTATCGCTGCGAATGATGCGAAACCATCTGGGCTGTCATTTGCTCATGTCATAGACTATTCAATCTGTACTCTGAACTCTGTTCTCTTAAACACCGGCAAGTTATTTGTGAATGCTTTTACAGCGCTTGTCCCTCAGCCCCGGCCCCCATGGCGAAATCCCGGGCGGCATCCTGGATGAAGCGCTCGAAGGCGGGCACGTCGGTATGCTCGGAGATAAAGCACAGGATCAGGGGGTGCGCGGCGTACACAACGCCCACGTCATGGGTGATACCGTCGTCCTCGCCCGTTTTGTGGGCGATTTTGATGCCCTCGCCGTGGAGAAAGAAGGGCATTTTGCCGTTCAGCCGCTGATCCCGCAGGATGCCCAGCATGGCAGCGTCCGCCTGGGGAGATACGCACTGGCCCCGGTACAGCTTTTCCATCAGCAAACCAATTTCCCCGGCGGTAATGTAATTCTGAATTCCTTTCGCCTGGGCCTCCCGATCAAAGAGCCTGCGGGACAGCATCGTTTGGGTCAGGCCCAATTCCCGCATGGTCCGATTCACATTCTCCATGCCCAGCCGGTCGATCAGTATGTTGGTGGCGGAATTATCGCTCAGAATGATCATGAGCACGCACAGATCCCGCAGCGTCACCCGGAGCCCGTCGTGCAGATAAGTCAGCGCCCCGCAGGAGGGCATTTTTTGTTCGGGACGGATGGCAAATATTTCGTCCATGGACACAAGCCCGTCCCTCTCCTGGCGGAACGCTTCGATCAGGATGGGAATTTTGATCACGCTGGCGGCCACCAGCGGCAGATCCGCCTGGTACGCGCAGGTTTCGTCCGTCGTTAAATCCTTCCCATAAACACAGACCTCGCCCGGCAGCGCGGCCAGGCGAGGCAGAAGGGATTGCAGTATTTCCTTCATCATATCTTCAATACAGCCTTTGCGATGGTAAAGTAAATGAACAGGGAGCTCATATCCACCATGGTGGTGATCATGGGGCTGGCCATGAGGGCGGGGTCCAGGTTCAGGCGCTTGGCCAGCATGGGCATGGCGCAGCCCAGGGCCTTAGCCAGCACGATGGTGCAGAACAGGGCGGCCGAAACCACGAAGGCCACGGGCCATTCCGCGCCGTTGACGAACCGCACGCGGCACAGGGTAAAGCCAAACAGCACCGCGCCTACGATCAGGGCCACCCGGAATTCCTTCCACAGCGCTTTAAAGAAATCCTTTAAGGTGATCTGGCCCAGGGAAAGGCCGCGGATGATCAGGGTGGAGGACTGCGCGCCGCAGTTGCCGCCCGTATCCATCAGCATGGGGATGCAGGCCGTCAGAATGATGCCCACCGCCGCGTTGCTGGAAAGCACGTCCTCATAATGGGTAATGATCATGCCGGTAAAAATGGCGATCACGGCCATCACCAGCAGCCAGGGAATACGGTTCAGCGCCAATTTAAAGGGCGAAGTTTTCAGGTACTCGTCATCAGAAGGCGTCAAGGCGGCCATCTTTTCAAAGTCTTCCGTGGTCTCTTCTTCGATGACGTCCATGATATCGTCAGCGGTGATGATACCAACCAGGCGGTCTTCCTTATCCACAACCGGGATGGCCATCAAGTCGTAGCGCCGCACCAGCTCGGCCACCTGCTCCTGGTCGTCCGTGGTGCACACGCTGACCACGTTCCGGTCCATCAGGTTGGACAGCACGGAATCCTCCGAGGCCAGGATCATTTTGCGCAGGGCCAGGGTGCCGATCAGGTGATGGGTGCCGTCGATGATGTACAGGGTGTAAATGGTTTCCTTGTCCAGACCCTCCCGCCGGATAATGTCCATGGCCCCCCGGACGGTTTCCCCGCCCTGGAATTCCAGGTATTCAATGGTCATCAGGGAGCCGGCGGAATTTTCCGGATAGCGCAGGAACTGGTTGATCAGGTTGCGCTTTTCCGGATCGGCGTTCTGCAATACGCGTTTCACCACGCTGGCGGGCAATTCTTCCAGAAAGTCCACCGCGTCGTCCAGGAACATATCGTCGATCAGGGCGCGGATTTCCTGGTCCCCGATGGATTCGATCAGGGTCTGCTTCTGCTCGGCGGACATGTAGCTGAACACGTCGGCGGAAATGTCCTTGGGCAGGATGCGGAACACCAGCAGCAGCTTTTCCTTGTCCAGGGTTTCCATGTATTGGGCGATGTCTACTTCGTTGAGCATCATCATCGCCCCGCGGAGCTCGCCGTGGCGGCCCTTTTCCAGCAAGTCATTCAGTCTTTTTTCAATGGCTTCCCATTCCATGGGATCCACCTCCCCTTATTCTTTTGAACCCGTAAACCGTTTTTGAAAAGCCAGCGTTGCTTTCTTGCAGAAATCGGTCACACGCAAAAAAGCCCTCTTCCTTGCGCAAGTGATGGCTTTCCATGGAGAAGCGCACCCAAAGAGCCGCTTCTCTTATACGACGTTCAGCGATGCAAGAAGGGGACGAACCGCTTTTATATGATCAGTGACGCGCCAACGAGCGCGCCTTCCACGATCGCGGCACGCCTTCGCTCACTTGGCATCTCTCGCCGTCGCCCATTGACTGTCACCTCCCTGTTTTGTTTGTAAAACCAGTATATGCCCAAATTGGGCCCTTGTCAACCCAAATACAAAAGAGAAATGTTTTCGTTATTGTTTTGTAACGATTGAGCGCCCGTTAATATCCCATGGCGGCGATTTCCCACGCGCCGTCCTCCGTCTGGAGCAGCACCCACCGGTAGCCGCTGTATACCCTCCCCGCTTCAAACCCGGTCCAGCCGTCGTCGGTCATGGGCGTATGGAAGGAGGTTTCAAAGCAAATGCCGTCCACGTAGGACCTGCCCTGGCTGTCCCGGTACGCGTATTGGACGCCGTAGGTTTCAAAGGCGCTGCGGGAGCGCCCGTCCGAGGTGTAGCGGATGGCTTGCAGCACATGGCCCGCCCAGGCGCTTACATCCTCCTCCCGGTCCCCCGTGCGAGGCGCGCTGAAGGCCTCCAGAATAACGGCGATGGCGGCGTCCATGTCCGCAGGGGTGAAATGATCCGATGCGCCGTAATCCACCGCTGTATGGGCAATGTTCCCAGAAGCGGGCATCCATTCAGCCGTCTGGATTTTCACATCCAGCGAGGAATCCACGATCACATACAGGTTGCAGCGCCAGCAGGGTGCCCCGTCCCGGCTTAGCTCCAAATGAACATACGCGTCCCCCGCCGATAAGCCTTCAAGCCTGATTTCATCTGTATACGCGGTGTTTTGTGCGTCTCCGGGGCCGGACAACGCAATGGGCGTGAGGGTCACGCGTACGGTTTGGCTGTCCGAAACGGACAAAAGCGCCCAATGGCTGCCCGATCCAGTAAAATCCGGAAGGTAAAGCGCCGCGCCCGGCACGAAGCCTTCAGAATCATGCCCCAGATCAAAGGCATACGTTTCCGCCCGTCCACCTACCGGCAGCAGGCACAGGATCATGAAACAAATCAGCATGAACCGTTTCACGTTTCATCCGCTCCTTTCTCAGAACAGTCATTCCCCATTCCATTGAAAAATCCCTGCGTCATTCGGCGCAGGGAAATGTAAATTTTCGCCGTTTCAAACGAACATGGAAAAATATGATTCCAAGGCTATTGCCTTGGAATGCTCCTTTTCCGCTTTTTCCGATCCCTTTCAGCCTCCGCCTGAAGGGCAAGGAACTCCCTCCGCCACCGGTTTTGCACGATAGCCTGCTGAATGCCTAAAGCCGAAAAGCATACGACCCAACAGCTCCCGGCAGCCGTGATTGCCCACCTCTCTCCAACGGCCGCATGAACAAACACCAATATCACGCTGGCCGTGCCGAAAATCAGCGGCACATACAGCTTATTGCGTATGGGATGGCAAAACAAGAGAACGATATAAAAAGCAATGATCAGCAGATGCCAGGTTCCCGGCGTGGCAAAGCTTCCGCGCATGGCATTTCCTCCTTCCCTTTGTTCCATTTCATTATAGCGCTGTGAAGTAGACTTTGTCCATGTACATTGCCTCAATACCACAATACGGATGTCCAATTGTCGGCAAGAGCCCTTTAATACGTAGTTAGTCCAAACTAAAAGGAACGTTGAGGCCTGCGCGGCCTCAAACTCT
>JAUNMW010000187.1 GCA_030537395.1 Clostridia bacterium
TCGCATACTTCTTGCATAATGCAGGCGGGTATACTTTTAGAAACACACTCTAATATTTGTTAATAAATTTAAGAATTTGCAAATAATTTACAATGTGTTCACTAAAGAGATTTCATCTTTTTCGTTTTTCCATCTATATCCTGTATTGCGGCAATGACTGTACCCCCCACATCTTCTTTTTCTATTCAGAGTTGTATCTTTTTTGTATTTTTTCAGCCTTGTAAGCATCGTTTTCCAACCTGTTTCTCGTTGCACACACGGTTCTTAGGCAAATATATATTTCAGAATACTTCTTTCAAAATATAAGCAGAAAGATTCCACTGCCTATGAAACTCTATCTCATCCATCGCACGCATACGGATATCGGCCGTACAGAATAGCAGGAAGAAATCACCTTGATCACGTGAAATACCTGGAAAGCGTACTGGAAATCCTGCGGGAAGCAGAAAAAGCCCGGCCGAGCGGGCTTTTGCTGGAATGTGGAAACCTTCTGGATACTGCCTGGACGGACAAAAACAGCGCCTTGCTGATCGAGCTGCCGACGCGCCCATATTCAGCAGGGGGCCCTGCCGCCCCATGATATCCGCCCTGCGTGGCCCCCTGCAAAAGAATACCGATCAGGTGTATTCCTGGGTAATAAACAATTTCCGGGAAACCAGCTTCAAAGTCTCCCTGGGCGGCTTTCATCAGTTCCATTATCCCCTGCGTTCGCTGGACCCTGCCGATCCCGAGGCCGTTTTCGCCGCCGCCCGGGCGGAGAATACGGGCGTTCTGTGCTTTCCCTCCTTTAGCGTGCCCATCCCGGACGGGCAGGAATAAACATCCGACTCACGGCAGGGTTTTCAGGAATTCAAATTGAATTTCCTCCAGCCGTGCATAGTCCATGGCGTCCATGTAGCAGCGCTCCAGGGCGTCGTGCCCGGCTTTGGCCCGGCCCAGCGCTTCAACGGCCTGATTCTGCATCAGCTCGCAGGCGGCCCGGTCAAAGGCCAGCCGGGCGCTTTCCCGGCGCAGCACGGAAGCATCCAGCGTCGGCGCAAATACCGGTGCGTCCATCATCACCGCGGTGGTAAAGGCGGCTTTTCCGACGGTCACATGCAGCAGCTTCCCGGGGTCCAGGGGATCGTGATAGGCGGTTCGCTTGACGCCCCGCCAGACCGCTTCCTCCCACAGTAGGCGCAGGAACACGTCCGCGTCAAAGCCCCAAGGCAAGTCCAGGCAGTAATTGGTTTCCATCAGCACCGCGTCCGTTTCCTGCAAAACACCCTTCCAGGTGATGGCCTGGGCAAAGGCATTCAAGCCTTCGTCCTCCCCGCCCCCCGGCAGCAAGGCCAGCAGTTCATTTTGCAGCATCCGGCAGTCATTTTTGTCCAGCGCCGCGTCATACACCGCCGCCGCGTCCTGCCGAACAGCCAGCGCGGAGCGCAGATATCGGGTAGCCTGGGCATAGCAGGCGGAAATGTCCCGGTTCAGCGCCGCGATTTCCTCCGCCTGCTTTTCCATGCGCCTTTCATTCAGACACACGCCCAAATTCAAAATCCCGTCCCGGGCCCCCGGGACCGCAGGGTCCACCACGTGCGGCGCAGTGCCGTCCAGGATCAAAAAGCCCGCCTGCGGCGCGTACACCGCGTCCAGGCTGTCCGGATCACCGGAGCAATGATAGTATTCCGTTTCCATACCCAGCTTTTCAAAATGCTTTCCCGCCCGGCTCATCAGCGTGCTTTTCCCCACGCCCGGCCCACCCTTTAAAATCACCGTACGCCTCGCCCGCACTTGAAGATCCTCGAAATAACCCGCAAACCCAAAGGCTGTATTGCACCCCGGAAAAAGATGCCGTGTACGCGCCATGAAAGCATCCCCCTTTTCAATCGATACAGCACAGTATGCGAACAAAGCGGGAAATATCACTGAGACGGAAGGCGCAGGCAAGGCGGGATTCGTATAAGAGTACAGAGTGCAAATTAGATCGTCTTTCACATAAATGATGCAGAATGAAGCCTGCTGCCATTTTGTCGATAGCATCGACTATTCAATCTGTACTCTGAAACAGCTTTCCATTTGCTGTTCATTGCTCCCCATTCATCTTCGGTTGAAAAGCGACAGAGGATTTGATATAATGAACGTGAAAAAAGCGCGCAGAAGTGAGGCAAATCGGATGCCTGAGCAGAAAAAAACGGTACGGGTGGCCGCGGCGATCATTGAACGGGACGGGCTGTTCTTCGCCACGCAGCGGGGCTACGGACCCGCCAAGGACGGTTGGGAATTCCCCGGAGGCAAGATTGAGCCCGGAGAAACGGCGGAACAGGCGCTGGCCCGGGAGATTCGGGAGGAACTGGACACGGAAATCGCCGTGGGCGAAAAAATTGTTCAGGCGGAACATGACGAACGGGGATTTCATCTGTCCATGGCCTGCTTCCTTTGCCGCGTTATATCCGGCTCCCTGACCCTCAAGGAGCATGAAGCGGCCCGGTGGCTCAGGCTGGAAGAAATTGATTCGGTGGATTGGCTGCCTGCGGACAGAATCGTGGTGGAAGCGCTGAAAAACCGGGAAAGGAAGCGGACTTGATCACCATACAAACCGCCTGCCTGAGCCTGGATGCCATTTACGACAGCGGCCAATGCTTCCGCTGGACTCCCCGGGAAGGTGGGTACAGGATCGCGGCCCGGGGCAAAATCCTGCGCGCCCGGCAGGCGCGGGACAGCATCCTGCTTTACTGCTCCCCAGAGGAATACGAAAGCATTTGGAAAGCATACTTTGATATAGACACGGATTATCCGTCCATCATCCGCGCCATTCCGGAAAATGATTCCTACCTCCAGGCCGCGGCCGCTTACGGTCAGGGCATTCGCATCCTGCGGCAGGATCCCTGGGAAACGCTGATCACCTTCATTTTATCCCAGCGGAAAAATATTCCCGCCATCCGCCAGGCAGTGGAAAAGCTGTGCGCGGCGGCGGGCCGGGTAATTGGCAAAGATCAAGGGGAACCCATGTATTCCTTTCCTTCGCCGGAAGAAATCCTGTGTCTGCGCATGGATGAATTGAGGGCCTGCGGCCTGGGATACCGGGCGGAATACGTGCGCCGGACGGCGGAGGCTTGGCGCCGGGAGGGCTTTTCCGCGGAATCCTTTTCTCAATTGAGCGATGAAGCTTTGCTGGCCGCCCTGCGCGGTTTTTACGGCGTGGGAAAAAAGATCGCGCTGTGCACCATGCTGTTCGGCTTTCACCGCATGAACGCCTTTCCCATCGACGTATGGATGCAGCGGGTAGGCGCGCGCTATCCAAACGGCATTCCCACGGAAGCTTACGCCCCCTGGGGCGGGGTGATGCAGCAATATATGTTTGCCTATGAACGGTATCTGGCCGCGGAAGAAAAAAGCCGGCCTTGATCAGAATCGAATAAAGGAGGAAAATGACATGAACAAAAGAAGGCTGGGAAAAACCAATCTGATGGTCAGCGAAGTGGGCTTCGGCGGCGAATGGCTGGAGCGGCATTCCGAAGAGGAATCCATTGCTTTGATCCGCTATGCGGAAAAGCAGGGCATCAACATCATCGACTGCTGGATGCCGGACCCCAAATCCCGTACCATCATCGGCAAGGCCATTGCCGAAAGCCGGGACAAATGGTACGTGCAGGGTCACATCGGCTCCACCTACCAGAACGGCCAGTACGTGCGCACCCGGGATATGAAATTCGTCAAGCCCGCCTTTGAGGATCTGCTTGCCCGCATCGGCGGCGGCTACATCGATCTGGGCATGATCCATTATGTGGATTCCATGGAGGATTGGGAAGCCTGCATGAACACGGAATACATCGATTACGTGCATGACCTGCACAAAAAAGGGATCATTCATCATATCGGATTGAGCACCCACAATCCCCGCATCGCCAAAATGGCGGCGGAAACGGATTTCATTGAAATGATCCTGTTCAGCATCAACCCGGCCTTCGATATGAAGCCCGCCAGCGAAGATTTGAACGCCATGTTCGGCGGCTATGACGAGGGCCTGAAGGGCATTGACCCGGAACGGGCCTCCCTGTACCACCTGTGCGTGGAACGGGATATCGGCATCACCGTCATGAAGGGCTTTTTCGGCGGGCGGCTGTTTGACGCCGCTACATCCCCCTTCGGCGCGGCCTTCACCCCGGCGCAATTGATCCATTACGCCCTGACCCGGCCCGCGGTGTCCTCCATCCTCTGCGGCTATGATACCACCGCCCAGGTGGATGCCGCCGTGGCTTATGAAACAGCAACCGACGATGAACGCGATTACGCTTCCGTCATTGCCTCCGCTCCGCTGCACTCCTATATGGGCCAGTGCACTTACTGCGGCCACTGCAAGCCCTGCCCCATGAACATTGATATCGCCATGGTCAATAAATTCTATGATCTGGCCGTGCAGCAGCCTTCCGTGCCCGACAGCGTGCGGGCCCATTACGCGTCGCTGACCCCCACCGCCTCCGCCTGCATCGGCTGCCAAAGCTGCGAAAGCCGCTGCCCCTTCGGCGTAAAAATCGCGAAACGCATGGAAAAAACCGCCGCTCTGTTCGGCTGCTGATGCTTCCCAGGCTTGGGCCCAAAAGACGTGGAAGTTTTATTTCAGGATCAAAAAATGGAGCGATTCGTCTGAACTGCTCCATTTTTTGTTTATTATGTAACTGTAAACAGTATAACGGCGCAATCCGCTTACTTTTCCGCGGGCCGGGGGGCGATTTCCGAAAGCTCCAAGCCCTTGTTCTTTTCCCCGGCGAGGCGGATACTCCAATCGTTTTCAAAGAACAAAACGGGATTTTCGTTCACATCGAAGCCCCGGGCGGAGGTGGAGGTCAGCTGCAAATCGGCAGCGGGCACGGGGCTGTCCTTGATCCAGCGGACGAAGCGATAGCCCAGCCGATCCATTACCAGGTCCACGCCGTATTCGCTCTTTAAGCGGTAGGTGAGCACGTCAAACTGCAATTCGCCCACCACGCCTACGATGAATTCCTCCAGGCCGGTTTCATTGCGCTGAAAGGTCTGGATGGCGCCTTCCTCGGAAAGCTGATTGATGCCCTTCACGAACTGCTTGCGCTTCATGGAATCCAGGGGCCGCACCCGGGCGAAGCGCTCCGGCGCGAACACGGGGATTTTTTCAAACTTGATTTTCCGGCCCGTGCACAATGTATCGCCCAGGCGGTACACGCCGGGATCAAACAGACCGATGATGTCGCCGGGGTACGCGTCCTCGATACCCTCCCGCTCGTCAGCCATGAATTGCTGGGGCTGCTTCACCTGCATTTCCTTGTTGGTGCCGGAGTGCCATACCGTCATGCCCTTATGGAACACGCCGCTTACCACCCGCAGGAAGGCCAGCCGGTCCCGGTGGGCGGGGTTCATGTTGGCCTGAATTTTGAAAATGAAGCCGGAGAAGTTTTCGTCCTCGGGCTCAATCAGGCCCTGATCGCTCTCCCGGGGCAGGGGCCGTTCGGTGTAGCGCAGGAACCGGTACAGGAAAGGCTCCACGCCGAAATTAGTCACGGCGCTGCCAAAGAACATGGGCGTCAATTCGCCCCGGCGCACGGCGTCCAGGTCAAAGGCGTCTCCCGCCTCGTCCAGCAGCTCGATTTCGTCCGAAAGGCGCTGGCGGTAATGCTTGTCCAGCGCCGTTTCAAAGGCCGGATCGTCCACGGAAATCACGGTTTTTCCCGCCTTGGTTTTGCCGTGGTCGCCGCCAAAGTACAATTCCACCGTTTTTTCGTCCCGGTGATACACGCCCTGGAAATCCCCGTCCACGCCGATGGGCCAATTGATGGGGCAGGCCCGAACGCCCAGCACCTGCTCGATTTCTTCCATCAGGGCAAAGGGGTCCTTGGCCGCCCGGTCCATTTTGTTCACGAACGTAAAAATGGGAATGCCCCGCATGCGGCACACCTTGAACAGCTTCACCGTCTGCTCTTCCACGCCTTTCGCCGCGTCGATCAGCATGACCGCGCTGTCCGCCGCCACCAGCACCCGGTAAGTGTCCTCGGAAAAGTCCTGGTGGCCCGGGGTATCCAGAATATTGATATGATAGCCGTCGAATTCAAACTGCATGGCGCTGGACGTGACCGAAATGCCGCGCTGCTTTTCAATCTCCATCCAGTCGCTGGTGGCGTGGCGCTCCGCCCGGCGCGCTTTCACGCTGCCTGCCTGGCGAATGGCGCCGCCGTATAGCAATAATTTTTCCGTCAGCGTGGTTTTGCCCGCGTCGGGATGGCTGATGATGGCAAAGGTGCGCCTGCACGCCACCTCTTTCTGTAAATCAGACATGGGATCGTTTTCCTCCTCAAATTCTATATCAGCTGGGTCCCGGGGGCGGTATTAACGCGGAAGCATGCCCGTTCCTCCTTCAACATAGTCAAAAAAACAATTTATTATACACCGCCCGCCCAGGGACTTGTCAATCACTTTGATGAAAAAGTTCATTTTGCAGCAATTTCAAGATTTACGTTCATGATTTAGAACGCCCTTTAAGTTACGTAGTTAGTATCAACTAAGGGGTTACGCCGGGGTTTCACCCCGGACCCCACCAGGGTACTGAGTACCCTGGACCCGCAATAGCGGATGTTACTTGGTAGGCCAAAAAAGCGTTGTTCCCGCTGTTGCTTGCAAGAGAAAGAAATCAAACGAACGTACACTTCTGTCGCTTTCGGGCACGGCGGCTGAAAGCCGCCAAGC
>JAUNMW010000188.1 GCA_030537395.1 Clostridia bacterium
GAGACATTGATCTGCGATTTCACAGTGAAGTCCTGTAGGCGTAACTATGTACATAGCGCATTAAATCATCTTCCAGGGCGATAAAGAACTGGCTGGAGCCGGGGTCGCCCTGGCGGCCGGCGCGGCCGCGCAGCTGATTGTCGATGCGGCGGCTTTCGTGGCGTTCGGTGCCGATGATGTGCAAACCGCCCACGGCCACCACTTTATCGTGTTCCACGTCGGTGGTCTTTTTGTATTCGGCTTTCAGCTCCTGGTAGCGCTTCCGGGCTTCCAGCACTTCTTCGGACACGTTTTCATTAAAGCCCGTGGCGGCCTCGATGATGTCCTCGGGGATTTCCTCCTGCCGCATGGTGCGCCGGGCCAGGAAATCCGGGTTGCCGCCCAGCAGGATGTCGGTGCCGCGGCCCGCCATGTTGGTGGCGATGGTAACGGCGCCATAGTGACCGGCCTGGGCCACGATGGAAGCTTCCCGGGCATGCTGCTTGGCGTTCAGCACTTCATGCTGAATGCCCCGCATATCCAGCATATGGCTCAGCAGTTCGCTGACTTCCACGGAAACCGTACCCACCAGGATGGGCTGGCCCGTTTCATGGCGCTTGATGATTTCATCCACCACAGCCTTGTATTTGCCCTTCTTGGTGCGGTAGATCACATCGTTCATATCCTCGCGGATCATGGGCTTGTTGGTGGGAATCTGCACAACGTCCAGGTTGTAAATGCCCTGGAATTCCGTTTCTTCCGTCTTGGCGGTACCGGTCATACCGGACAGCTTCTTGTACATACGGAAGTAATTCTGGAAGGTGATGGTGGCCAGGGTCTTGGATTCCCTCTCCACCTTCACATGTTCCTTGGCTTCGATGGCCTGGTGCAGGCCGTCTGAGTACCGGCGGCCCACCATCAAGCGGCCCGTGAACTCGTCCACGATCACCACTTCGCCGTTTTGCACCACATAATCCACGTCCCGCTTCATGAGGGCGTTGGCTTTCAGGGCCTGGATCAGGTAGTGGTTCAGATCATTATTTTCGGGATCGGACAGGTTATCGATGCCGAAGGCGGATTCGGCTTTGCGGGTGCCTTCCTCGGTGAAGGTGACGGCCTTTTCCTTTTCTTCAACCGTGTAATCCTCTTCCGCTTTCAGGCGGGATACGAAACGGTCCGCCCGCTCGTACATATCGGTGGATTTTTCGCCCTGGCCGGAAATGATCAGGGGGGTGCGGGCCTCGTCGATCAGGATGGAGTCCACTTCATCCACGATGGCGAAAGCGTGGCCCCGCTGTACCATGTCCCTTTCATAAAGCACCATGTTATCGCGCAGATAATCAAAGCCCATTTCATTGTTGGTACCGTAGGTGATATCCGCGGCGTAGGCTTCCTTGCGCTGGGCGTTGTCCAGATCGTGCACGATGATACCGACGGACAGGCCCAGGAAGCGGTACAGCTTGCCCATTTCCTCGCCCTGGAAGGAGGCCAGGTAATCGTTCACGGTCACGATATGCACGCCGTTTCCGGCGATGGCGTTCAGATAGGCTGGCAGGGTGGCCGTCAGGGTTTTGCCTTCACCGGTTTTCATTTCAGCGATGCGGCCCTGATGCAGCACGATGCCGCCAATCATCTGCACCCGAAAGGGGCGCAGGCCCAGGGTGCGCTTACTGGCCTCGCGTACCACGGCAAAGGCTTCCGGCAGCATCTTATCCAGCGTTTCGCCGTTTTTGTAACGGCCCTTGAATTCTTCCGTTTTGGCGGCCAGCTGCGCGTCCGTCAGCTTTTCCATCTGAGGCTCCAGCGCGTCGATCTGGTCCGCAATTTTCATCAGGGGCTTTAACTGCGCGTCGTTGCCCAGCCCCAAAGCTTTTTTCAAAAATTCCAGCATCGTTTATTCTCCTTGATGTCCTTTTGGCGCAGCGCCACACTTTGGCACATTACACCATCCTCTATTATAACACGCAAGGGGCCCGGATAGCAACCCCGGCGGGAATTTTTACAGCAGAAAGCAGAATTGAATTTCACGGGAACACAGCAGTAATTGGAAAAAATGGCGATTGACAGAAGATTAAATATATGCTATTATGCTATTGCTTTATTTTGATAAAGCAATAAATTGTTAAATGAAAAACAAAGGAGAAAACGAACATGAAAAAAATGCTGGCTCTGCTGACGGCGATGCTGCTGATAGTATCCGCCCTGATGCTCCCCGCTTACGCGGAAACGGACGCGGAATATGTGAAGAATAAGGGCGTGCTGGTGGTTGGCATCACGGATTTCGCCCCCATGGATTATAAGGATGATAACGGCGAATGGATCGGCTTTGACGCGGATCTGGCGAAAGCCTTCGCCGCTTATCTGGGCGTGGAAATCGAGCTGGTTGAAATTGAATGGGACAACAAGATCCTGGAATTGAACGGCAAAACCATCGACTGCGTATGGAACGGCATGACGCTGACGGATGAAGTAAAATCCGCCATGGAAACCTCCAACGCTTACTGCAATAACGCGCAGGTGGTGGTTCTGCCCGCCGCCAAGGCCGCGGATTACGCTGACGTGGAAGCCCTGAAGGGGCTCACCTTCGCCGTGGAAGCCGGCAGCGCCGGGGAAGCGGAAATCGACGCCCTGGGCTATAACAAAACGGCCGTGACCTCCCAGGCCGATACCCTGCTGGAAGTGGCCGCCGGCACCTCCGACGCCGCTGTGATCGACGCCCTGATGGCCGCCGCCATGGTGGGCGAGGGCACCAGCTACGCCAATCTGACCTACACCCTGAGCCTGAACAGCGAAGAATACGGCGTGGGCTTCCGCAAGGGGTCCGATCTGGCCGCCGCGCTGAATGAATTCTTCGCCGCCGCTTACGCCGACGGCACCATGATGAACCTGGCCGAAACCTACGGCGTGCAGGCCGCTGTGATTCCCCAATAACACCCGTTGGGCCATTTACAGATTCATGTAAAAGAGAACAGAGTGCAGAGTACAGAGATCAGACTATTTTGCGAGCGCTTCGGATTTCCGAATTGAACCGCAAGAAAAATCTGTACTCTGCACTTTGTACTCTGTTCTCTCTTGCTTCCCATCCAATTCATGAGAATGAGGAATCTTTATGGAAATCATCCTGAAACAGATGCCCATCGTGCTCAATTCCCTGAACGTAGGCTTTTTGCAGACGCTGAAGCTGTTCTGCGTAACGCTGCTGGGGGCTGTGCCGCTGGGTCTGGTGATCGCCTTTGGGTCCATGACCCGCTTTAAGCCCCTGAACATTTTCACCCGGGTGGTGGTGTGGATCGTGCGGGGGTCCCCCTTGATGATCCAATTGCTGATCATTTATTATTTCCCCGGCTTGGTGCTGAATAATCCCATCTGGGGCGGCGGGGAAAGCGGACGGTTCACGGCTGCCGCTGTGGCGTTCATATTTAATTACGCCTGCTATTTCTCCGAAATTTATCGGGGCGGCATTCAAAGCATTCCCGTTGGCCAGGAGGAAGCGGGCCAGGTGCTGGGCATGACCAAGACCCAGATTTTTTTTCGGGTGAAGCTTCTGCAGGTGATCAAAGCCATCGTGCCCCCCATGAGCAATGAAATCATCACGTTGGTGAAGGATACCTCCCTGGCCCGCATCATCGCTCTGCAGGAGATCATTTGGGCGGGGCAAAGCTTCATGAAGGGCAGCCAGGGCATTTCCGGCGCCATCTGGCCCATGTTTTTTACGGCGGTGTATTATCTCATCTGGAACGGCTTGATGACACTGCTGCTGGGCTGGGTGGAAAAGAAGCTGAATTATTATCAGTAAGGAGGGAGAAGCCATGCTGAAGGTGTCTGGACTGCAAAAAAAGTTTGACGAGCTGGGCGTGCTGCGGGGCATCTCCCTGGAGGTGCGGAAAGGGGAAGTGGTGGCCATTATCGGCCGCAGCGGCTCCGGAAAAAGCACCCTGCTTCGGTGCATGAACAATTTGGAAAAGGCGGACGGGGGCACCATCGAAATCGATGGTCAGGCGCTGGTGAAGGACGGCGTATATGCTCCCGTTAAGGAACAGCGCAGTATTTGCCTGAAAATGGGATATGTGTTTCAGAACTTCAATTTGTTTCCGCATATGAACGTATTGAAGAACCTGACGGAGGCGCAGGTATGCGTGCTGAAGCGGGAAAAGCGGGTGGCGGAAACTTACGCCCGGGAACTGCTGAAAAAGGTGGGCCTGGCGGACAAAGAAAAAGCCTATCCCTGTCAGCTTTCCGGCGGCCAGCAGCAGCGGGTGGCCATTGCCCGGGCCCTGGCTATCGACCCTGAAATCCTGTGCTTTGACGAGCCTACATCCGCCCTGGACCCCCTTTTGACCCAGGAGGTGCTGTCCGTTATCCGAGCCCTGTCCAAGGAGGAGCGCACCATGGTGGTGGTCACCCATGAAATGAACTTCGCCCGGGAAGTGGCTGATCGGGTGGTGTTCATGGAAAACGGCGTCATCGTGGCCGAGGGCGCTCCGCAGGAAGTGTTTGACAGCGAAAAAGTGAAGGCCTTCGTGGGGTTGGGGGATTAAGAAATAATAGCTTAAAACTATAGCACGTAATACATTTATAGTACAACGCCGAAATCTTGACAGGCGGAAGCCGATCTTTTATAATAAGTGCATCAAGAGGCGAAAGCCGGAAAGGAGAGTGCCCTGATGAAGACAAGGATGATGCGAATGTCCGCGCAGGGTGCTTCCTGACGTGCTGTTTGCTTGCGCCGCTTGACATTCGCTTTCCGTTCGTTAAGCCCGCTTCGCAGCTGCGCGAAGCGGTTTTTTGCTGGAAGAAGGCTTCCATCCGGGGCGGACGCGCCCCGATGAACGGAAATCATCCGAAAGGAATGTATGCATTTTGTCCGAAGCTAATACGCAGGAAAACATGGGATTAGATACGCCGAAAGCACCGCCGTTGATTGAGGTCAAGGGCCTGCGGAAGGTGTATCAGGTGCCGGGGGGCGAAGTGGTGGCCCTGGACGGCATCGATCTGAGCATTGAAAAGGGCTCCATTTACGGCATCATCGGCATGAGCGGCGCGGGAAAATCCACCCTGATCCGCTGCCTGAACCGGCTGGATAGCCCCACCGACGGCCAAATCCTCATCGACGGCCAGAATATTCTGGCCATGAGCGGGAAGCAGCTGATGACCATGCGCCGCAAGGTGAGCATGATTTTCCAGTCCTTCAACCTGTTGATGCAGAAAACCGTGGCGCGCAATGTGCGCTATCCCCTGGAAATTGCGGGGGTGCCCAAGGCGAAAGCCAACGAGCGCGTGAAGGAGCTGCTAAAGCTGGTGGAACTGGACGGCAAAGCGGACGCTTATCCCATCCAGCTGTCCGGCGGCCAGCGCCAGCGGGTGGCTATCGCCCGGGCCCTGGCCAGCGATCCCGAGGTGCTGCTGTGCGATGAAGCCACCTCCGCCCTGGACCCCATGACCACTCAATCCATCCTGGCCCTTTTGCAGGACATCAATCAGCGGCTGGGGATCACGGTGGTGCTGATCACCCATGAAATGGCCGTGATCCGGCAGATCTGCAACCGGGTGGCCATCCTGGACGGGGGCCGTATTGCCGAGGAGGGCACGGTGGACGATGTGTTCGTGCACACCCGCAGCGCTGCGGGAAAGCGCCTGTTTGGCATCCTGCCCTCCGAGGAGGAGGATACGGTGTCCGACGTGCCGGCCCTGCGCATCGTGTTCGACGGCGGCAAGGAGGGCATGCCCATCATTGCCGGGCTGGTGAAAAACTGCGGGGTGGAAATCAATATCCTGTCCGCCGACATCAAACCCATCAACGGCAAGCCCTACGGGCAAATGCTGATCGAATCGCCGGATGATCCCTTGATCAAGGATCAGGTGATCAAGTATCTGCGGGAGCAGGGATTGACCGTGAAGGAGGTGCTGGAAGCATGACGTGGATGCACGCATTCTGGCAGATGCCCTTCAAGGTGTGCATGGACGGCTGGAACGGCCTGGGAACCTTCCTGTACAACAATATTTTCAGCTTTATCTATGAACGTTCCTGGAAAATCCTGTGGCCGGCCTTGGGCGAAACCATTTACATGACCCTGCTTTCTACCATTCTCTCCTACATCATCGGCCTGGCCCTGGGCGTGCTGCTGGTGGTCACCCGGAAGGGCGGCATCAAGCCCATGCCTAAGCTGAACGCGGTGCTGGGTACGGTGATCAACTTCCTGCGCTCCATTCCCTTCATTATCCTGCTGGTGATGCTCCTGAACGTGACCTTGGCCGTGACGGGCCGCATGACCGGTACCATGACCATTTCCTTCCCCTTGACGGTGAGCGCGTTCCCCTATGTGGCCCGTATGGTGGAAGGGAGCCTGATGGAGGTGGACGGCGGCGTGATCGAGGCCGCCAAGGCCATGGGAAGCAGCACCTGGCAGATCGTGAAAAAGGTATTGGTGCCGGAGGCTATGCCTTCCCTCATCAACGGTTTTTCCATCTGCATGACCACCATTCTGGGCTACACCACCATGGCCAGCGTGGCCGCGGGCGGCGGCCTGGGCGCGACGGCGGTCACTTACGGATTGTCCTATCGGCAGTACGATATCATGTACGCGGCCAGCATCATGCTGGTGGTGTTGGTGCAGGTGATCACGGTGACGGGCACGTTCCTGTCCCGGAAGCACGATCATCGGATCAGATAAGGGAGTTGAGAGTTAAGAGTTGA
>JAUNMW010000189.1 GCA_030537395.1 Clostridia bacterium
CGGATACTCACCACCCTGGTGGGGTCCGGGGTGAAACCCCGGCGTAACCCCTTAGCTCAAACTAACTGCGTAACTTAAAGGGCGCTTTAAAACACTTTATCGCCTCCCGCTGTGGAGGTTTTTTTCTTGTTCTGATCCTGTTATTCATCAGGCTGTTGTTTGCTTCAAATTTCGATGGAAGTCCCATGAAATCCCAAATACCCCTTGAAGAAAGCGTTTTTTTACATTATAATGAAAACGTTTCTGTACACAGCGGAATCCACCCCGCGGTAATGAAGGAGAAGCGCCTCATGATCTTCGGAAAACACATCAACAAGTATTATTTAAAGTACGGCTGGCTGCTGCTGCTGGGGCTATCCTCCCTGGTGGCGGTGGACTATCTGCAATTGGTGATCCCCAACCTGTACCAGATGATCATCAACGGCATGAACCAGGGCTATGTGATGGTGGACGGAACGCGGCAGACCTTTAATATGGATTTTCTGCTGAACCGCATCTGCATGCCCATGGTATGGGTGATTCTATCGCTGGTGTTCGGCCGGTTTTTCTGGCGCGTCATGTTTTTCGGCGCGGCCATCCGGGTGGAAACGGATCTCCGGGACGCCATGTTTGACAACGCCCGCCACCTGAGCCGGGAATATTACCAGGTGAACAAGGTGGGCAATCTGATGAGCCTGTTCACCAACGATCTGGACACGGTGCAGGAATGCTTCGGCTGGGGCATCATGATGTTTTTCGATGCTCTGCTGCTGGGTGTGCTGGCCATCGGCAAAATGTGGCGGATGAGCTGGGTGCTGGCCCTATTGTCGATGATCCCCATGGCGCTGCTGCTGGGGGTGAGCACGGTGGTGGGCCGATACATGATGAAAAAATGGGATATCCGCCAGCAGGCTTTTTCCAAGCTCAGCGATTTTTCTCAGGAGAGCTTCTCCGGCATCGCGGTGATCAAGGCCTTCGTGAAAGAAGGCAAGGAGCTGTGGGCCTTTAAAAAGCTGAACGTGGAAAACGAAGTAGCCAACGTGGAGCACACCAAGGCCGCCGTGCTGCTGCGCATCCTGGTGACCCTGTTTGTGGAAAGCGTGATCTGCATCATTTTGGGCTACGGCGGTTATCTGGTATACAAGGGCCAGTTCAATCCGGGCCAGCTGGTGGAATTCATCGGTTACTTCACCTCCGTGGTGTGGCCCATCATGGCCGTATCGGAATTGATCGATATGACCAGCCGGGGCAAGGCCAGCCTGGAGCGCATCGGCGAATTGCTGGACGCGGAGCAGACGGTGAAGGATCGGCCCGGTGTAAAGGATTTGGAAAAAGTGCGGGGCGATATCGAATTCCGGCATCTCACCTTCCGTTATCCCGACGGGGAATTCAACGCTCTGGAGGACATATCTTTCAAAATCGCGGCAGGCCAGAACGTGGGCCTGGTTGGCAAAACCGGCAGCGGAAAAACCACGCTGGTGGATTTGATCCTGCGCACCTATAACGTGCCGGACGGGACCCTGTTCATTGACGGCAACGACGTGAACGATGTTTCCATCCGGTCCGTCCGGGCGGGCTGCGCCTATGTGCCCCAGGACAACTTCCTGTTCTCCGATACCATTGATCACAACATCGCCTTCGGCGTGGAGGAGGACGACCGGGAGGCTGTGATGACCGCGGCCAGGCTTTCCGACGTGCATGACAACATTACCGAATTCCACCAGGGCTATGATACCGTGCTGGGCGAGCGGGGCGTGACCGTATCCGGCGGCCAGAAGCAGCGCATTTCCATCGCCCGGGCCCTGATGAAGGACGCGCCCATTCTGATTTTGGATGATTCCGTGTCCGCCGTGGACACCAAAACTGAAAAGAACATTCTGGAAAATCTGAAGCGGACCCGGCAGGGCAAAACCACCATCCTGATCGCCCACAGGATTTCTACCATCGAAAAGATGGACCTGATCCTGTTCATCGACGACGGGAAACTGGCGGCTATCGGCAGGCATGAGGATTTGTATGAAAACTGCCCGGCCTACCACAAAATGGTGGAGCTGCAGAAGCTGGAAGAGGAAGGAGGAAACAGCCGTGAATGAGTATCTTCCTCTGTTGATCGTGGGCGCCATCATCGGCCTGTTTTCCATTTTCTTCTCCGTCGCCTACGCCCTGGAAAAAAACAAAAAGGAATCCATGGGCTTTGACCGGCACATGGACGACCGGGAAATCATCAAGCGCCTCATGCGCTACGCCAAGCCCTACAAAAAGGAATTTGCCCTGGTGCTGGTGGTCATGCTGTTTTCCATCGTGTACGATATCGTGTCCCCCCTGCTGGTGGGCCACATTGAGGAAACGGTGAAAGCAAAATTTGAGCTGAGCTACCTGTTTTCCATCGTGGCGGCGTACGCGGGCATTCTGGTGGTCAGCCTGATCTGCACCTACGCCCAGGCCATGATCCTGCAAAAGACGGGCCAGAAAATCCTGTCCGCCATCCGTCAGGATGTGTTCACCCACATTGAATCCCTGTCCCACGAACAATTGAACAACATCCCGGTGGGCAAGCTGGTCACCCGCGTGAGCAACGACCCCAACGCCATTTCCTACATGTTCACCAACATTCTGGTCACGCTGGTGAAAAATATCATGGTGATCATCGGCGTGCTGGGGGCCATGCTGATGCTCAATTATGTGCTCACCCTGATGGTGCTCAGCTTCGTGCCCTTCGTGATCCTGTTCACGGTGATCTTCCGCAAATTCTCCCGGAAGGTGCACCGCCGGGTGAACGACGCCACCACGGACATCAACACCTACCTGTCCGAAAACCTGTCCGGCATCAAGATCACCCAGATCTTCAACCAGGAGGACCGGAAAATGGCGGACTTCCTGGAAAAAAGCAAAAAGCTGAAAAACGCCAAGCGGGCCCGGATGATGGTGTTCGGCATTTTCCGGCCCCTGGTGTATATGCTCTACATTTCCTCCGTCATGTGCCTTCTCTACATCGGCGGCAAGGGCTACATTCAGGATCGCACCTTCCTGGGCCAGACCATCACCTCCGGCATCCTGGTATCCTTCTATATGTACATTTCCAAATTCTTTAACCCCATCCAGGCCCTTGCCGAGCAGTTTGACCAGCTTCAGCGCTCCTTCGCCAGCGCCGAAAAGATTTTCACCATCATGGACATGGTGCCCGAAGTCCAGGACGAGCCGGACGCCATCGAGCTGGACGAAATCAAAGGCGAAATCGAATTCAAGGACGTGTGGTTCTCCTATAAGCCGGATGAATGGGTGCTCAAGGGGGTCTCCTTCCACATCCTGCCCCGGCAGACCGTGGCTTTTGTGGGAGCCACCGGCAGCGGCAAAACCACCATCCTGTCCCTGATCTGCCGCAATTACGATATTCAAAAGGGCCAAATTCTGATCGACGGCATCGACATCAAAAAGATCAAAATTTCTTCCCTGCGCCGCCACTTCGGCCAGATGCTGCAGGATGTGTTCCTGTTCTCCGGCGACATCCGCAGCAACATTTTGCTGCGAATGGAGGGCGTTTCAGACGAGGAAGTGATGGAAGCCTGCCGGTACGTGAACGCCGATTCCTTCATCAACCGACTGGAAAAGGGCCTGGACGAGCCGGTGCGCGAGCGGGGCAACAACTTCTCCGCTGGCCAGCGGCAGCTGCTTTCCTTCGCCCGCACCATCATCCATAAGCCCTCTGTGATCATCCTGGACGAGGCCACCGCCAACATTGATACCGAAACCGAGCTGCTGATCCAGGACTCCCTGGAAAAAATCAAGAATATCGGCACCATGCTCATCGTGGCCCACCGGCTTTCCACCATTCAGCACGCGGACAACATCATCGTGCTATCAAACGGCGTGATCCAGGAAATGGGCAATCACCAGGAACTGCTGCATAAGAAGGGGCCCTATTATCAGCTGTATACTTTGCAGTTCAATAAGCAGAAGCTGATGCAGGGGGAAGCTTTACCTCAGTAAAGGAGGAGCCATCATGCGCGTACTGTTCATTGACATCGACACCCTGCGCCCGGATCACATGAGCTGCTACGGCTATGGGCGGAAAACCACGCCCTGCATTGACAGCGTGTGCCGGGAAGGCATCCGCTACGATCGGTATTACTGCTCCGATGCTCCCTGCCTGCCCAGCCGGGCGGCGCTGGTGACCGGTCTGTTTGGCATCCATAATGGCGTGGTGGGCCATGGCGGCACGGCGGCTGACCGCCGGCTGACCGGGGCCAAGCGGGATTTTACCGATCAGGCTGATGAATGGAACCTGCACAATATTTTTCGCCGGGCGGGCATGTACGCCGCCTCGGTGAGCACTTTTGCCGAGCGCCATTCGGCCTGGTGGTTCAACGCCGGCTTCAATGAATGCATCAATGTGGGCGGCCGGGGCGGAGAATCCGGCGAACGGGTGCTGCCCGCGGCGCTGGATTGGCTGAAGCGCAACAAGGAACGGGACAATTGGTTCCTGCACGTGCATTTCTGGGACCCTCATACCCCCTACCGCGCCCCCGCTTCCTTCGGCGACCCCTTTGAAAATGTGCCGCTGCCCAATCCCTGGGTGGATGAAAAGGTGCTTCAAACCCATCTGCACCATACCGGGCCCCACTGTATCAACGAAATCGGCATGTACACCGACCAGATCCCGCCCCAGTTCCCGCGCCAGCCTGGCTCCGCCAAGGATTTGGCCGGGGTCAAGCGGGTGTTTGACGGATACGATACCGGCATTTTGTACTGCGATTCCCTGATCGGCCAAATCTTCGACGCTTTGAAGGCCCAGGGCGTATGGGACGACACCGCCGTGATCATCACCTCCGATCACGGGGAGGACATCGGCGAATTGGGCGTATACGCCGAGCACGGCGCGGCCGATGAATGCACCTGCCATATTCCCTTCATCTTGAAATGGCCCGGCGGCAGGCAGGGCGCGGTGGACACGGGCTTCCATTACAGCCTGGATCTGCTGCCCACCCTGTGCGATTTGCTGGGGCAGAAAAAGTGCCCCGATTGGGACGGGCAAAGCTACGCCCCCTCTGTGACCGGCGAAGCCGATACGGGGCGGGACAGCCTGGTGATCTCTCAGATGGCCCACGTGTGCCAGCGCTCCGCCCGATTCGGCGATTGGCTGTATATGCGCACCTATCACGACGGGTATCACCTGTTCGACCGGGAAATGCTCTTCAATATCCGGGAGGACCCCCACGAGCAGCACGACGTAAAAAACGAGCGCCCCGACATCGTGAATCAGGGCGCCCGGATCATCCTCAATTGGGTGGACGATCAAATGCTGTACTCCAAGTATGAGGTGGATCCCATGATGACCGTGCTGCATGAGAACGGGCCGTATCATACCTGGGCCGATCTGAACGCTTACATCCGCCGCCTGGAGCAAACCGGGCGGGAGGACGGGGCAAAGGCCCTGCGGGAAAAATATCTAAAGAAATAAACGGAGGCAACCATGGCAGATATCATTCTTTTGCCCGGCAAGGAAAAGCGGGTGTGGACGGGGCACCCCTGGATTTTCCGCAGCGACATCGCCCGCACCAAGGGCGACCCCCAGCCCGGGGACACCGTGCGGGTGACGGCCAGCAACGGCCGGTTCCTGGCCATGGCGGCCTACAACCCCGCCAGCCAGATCGCCCTGCGCATTTTGAGCCACAAGGACGAGCTTATCAATGAAGCCTTCATCCGGAGCCGGGTGCGCCGGGCCGTGGAATACAGGCGGCGGTTTGCCGATCTGAAATCCTGCCGTTTGATTTTCGCGGAAAGCGACGGCCTGCCCGCCGTGATCGTGGACAGCTTCGGGGACGTGCTGGTGATGCAGTGCCTGTGCCTGGGCATGGAGCGGTACAAGGAAATCATCTGCGACGCGCTGATGGACGAGGTGCACCCCCAGGGCATTTACGAGCGGGGCGACGTGCCCGTGCGGGAGCTGGAAGGGCTTCAGCAGGTGACGGGCACCCTGCGCGGCACGGTGCCGGATCGGGTGCTGATGGAGGAAAACGGGGTCAAATTCTGGGTGGACGTGAAGCAGGGCCAGAAAACCGGCTTCTTCCTGGACCAGAAAGAAAACCGCGCCGCCATCGCGCCCTTTGTGAAGGGGGCCCGGGTGCTGGATTGCTTCACCCACACCGGTTCCTTCGCTCTGCACGCCGCCAAGTTCGGCGCGGCGGAGGTAACGGGGGTGGATATTTCCGAATTCGCCTGCGATTTTGCCCGGGAAAACGCCGCGCTCAACGGCTTTGACAATGTGCAGTTCGTGGCCGCCAACGCCTTTGATTATTTGAAGGAGCAGTGCGCCGCGGGCGAACAGTACGACGTGGTGATCCTGGATCCCCCCGCCTTTACCAAGACCCGCGCCGCGGTGGAGGCCGCCGCCCGGGGCTACAAGGAAATCAATTTGCGGGGCTTGAAGCTGGTGAAAAACGGCGGGTATCTTATCACCTGCTCCTGCAGCCAGCATATGCTGCCCGGACAATTCAAGGATGTGGTGCTTTCCGCCGCCCGGGATGCCCGGGTGAACCTGTTCCAGGTGGAATACCGCACCCAGGGCCGGGATCATCCCATCCTCCCCGCCGCACCCGAAACCCAATACCTGAAATGCGGCATCTTCCGGGTGGACAAATAAGGCGGACGGCGCTTGAACCAATTGAGATTCAC
>JAUNMW010000190.1 GCA_030537395.1 Clostridia bacterium
CTCATTCGGCCGGAGTCTGCAAATTAAATTTGCGCATAACTCTTGACACTACCGGTTGTTTTCAATCATTATGTGACATAACACAAGTGAACAAAGGGTAAACAATAATATAATCCCCGCCGACAGACATATCGTGCCTGTCAGCGGGACTTTTACGGTGAGATTCTATAGATTACAAACGAGAGAAGGCCTATGGCTCCGGTCAGCGCAGTCATCCATAAAACGGTCGCTGCGACGGACTGATGCTTCACTCGAAAAAAAGGATATGGACCGTCGAAAAGGTCCTTGTAGTTGACCCAAAGCATGATCATCCCATAAAGAAACGTCAGGGCGGTCGGAACCAGAATCGCAGCTGGCGACTGTATGTGGCGCTCGATCAGCAGATAGGAACCGATGGAAACGATGGGGACGATCAGGTGGTGATATAGCCCGTTCCCCGAGAAAAGCAGAAGCTTCGGGTCACCGCCCATGGGAACCAGGATACAGCTCGTCACAAAGAAGGTCATGAGCAGCATGCAGCTGCTGAGATATCGCAGAAGGATCGTAAAAGGCGTCTCCCCGAAAACAAAAACAAATACAGCAGAGATTGCAGTTGCAATATTGGAAAGCTGTGTGTAAAAGGCAAACACCTTCCAGCGGCGATCCCCGATGCTGAGGGACAGCCCTCTTGCTTCCAGAACAACGATGATCAGGCACATGATCCTCGCAAGCATAGTTGACCACCTCCATTCGCGACACTTCTAAGGTTCGATTGACAATCTCATGGCACCTTGCGGTGATTCATATTGGTCTGCCAGTGCCAGGCGTAATCCCGAAACGCCTTATTTCGATGATTGAGGATAAGCGTCGGAACGGGATATCCCTTGTCAATCTGCCTCATGCTTTTCTATTCGTACGTGTCTCTGCCGGGCATGTCTTTCCCGGTTTCAATTCAAAACCGGATTGACGTACCGCCCGCGGGAGGCTGTCTTTTTCCCGTACTGGATCGCGGAAACGGGACAGCGGTTGATGCAGCCGCAGCACTTGAGGCATTTGCTCTTCGTCCAGGCCGGGCGGCCGTCGATTATTTCGATCGCCCCGGCCGGGCAGATCGAGGCACATTTCCCGCAGCCGATGCATTTCTCGTCGGCGTAAAAAGCTTTCGTGCTCATGCAGGCGTGATAGGCGGCCAGGCTTGCTTTTCCCAGCAGCGGGCTCCCCTTAATGCTGTTGCCCTCGCCCCTGTCGATGGCCTGTTTGATGGAAGCAAGCTCTTTTGTCGCGGCTTCCAGCTGCTGCTCCATCTTCTCCGGGGAGTCGATGTCGTAGAAGATCAGTGCGCCGTCGGGTACGACCAGCGCGTCGACCCGCTGAAGCTCCAGGCCGCGCTTTTTCAGTTCGCTTTTCAGAAGGCCGCCCGCCGCACCGATGCTCGCCCCGCAGGGGATGACGGCATAGACAAAGCCCGCGTTCTCCACTGTCAGCTTCCGGACGAGCTCCAGCACGGGATCGCTCACCGTGTAGAAATAGACCGGGAACACAAAGCCGAGCTTTTCGCCCACATTCAATGTGTAGTGATAAGCCTTGCTGCGCAGAGCATCCACAATGGAGACGATCTTCTCCCCCTCATCCGCCAGCTTTTGTGCCGCATACAGTGAATTGCCCGTACCGGTGAAATAAAAGATCATAGCTTGCTCCCCTTTTTTTCTATTCGCTTATTTCGCAAAAGGATTATAGAATCCGTTCTGCTCGACAAACCGGAAGTTGTTAAACAGTAATTTCTATCTGATTCTTCTCTATAGCAACAACACAGCTTTCATAATATCCGTCCCCTGTCGTTCTTGGTCCGCTTACAATATCATAGCCATCGGTCTTAAGACGCTGCGTTAATTCATCTACACGTTCCTTGCTTCCTACAGAAAATGCAATATGTATCAGCCCTGTCCGATTTAAGTCCTTATCGGCATCCACCATATTGGGTTTGTTCATGATTTCCAGTCTTGCTCCATCATCAAACGAAATGAAATAGGAGCGAAAATCTGTCTTCTTGTTGTGATATCCGTCATTCGATTTTTCATCAAGATACTTAACGAAAAAATCTCTGGCACGGTCTATATCATTTACATACATTGCAACATGTTCGATTTTCATACAGCCACCTCCATAAAACCCGATTCACTTCAGCCCATATAGGCATCCTCCAACCTGTTGCGAAAAATCGTTAACTCTCAAAAAGCATGCGCATAAAAGCGGAAATGTTTTCCGCAAAGCGCTCCGGCTGCTCCAGTGCTGTGAAATGACCGCCGCGCGGCATCTCGGTGTACATACACACGGGGTAGTTGCGCTCGATCCACTCCCTCGGAACGGGAAGAACATCATGCGGAAAAGCCGCGATCGCGGTCGGGACCGTGATTTTCCCGAGCGTGGGCAGTGTGAAGGAATTGGCGTGGTAGGCCCGGATCGCCGTCCCCGCCGTGTTCGTAAGCCAGTAGAGCGTGAGGCAGTCGCAGAGGTCGTCCATCGTCAAAAGCTCCCAGTCGCTCCAGGCGCAGTATTTCTCCACGAGATAGGCCGCCATGCCGACCGGCGAATCGCTGAGCGAGAACGCCAGCGTCTGCGGCTTGGTGCTGTTGAGGCTGATATAGGCGCCTTCTTTGCGCTGCCATTCGAGGGCTTTCCGCTTGTAGGCAAGCTCTGCGGCGTTCAGCGTTTCATCCGGCGCGGCGACAAGGTCTGCCGCCAACCCCACGTCGGTCAAATGGATGCCCCGGACCTCCTGCGGGTAGTTCGCAGCCAAATAGCAAGTCACACCGCGCCCCATGTCGCCGCCTGAGGCAGCGTACTCCTTGTAGCCCAGAACCGCGGTCATCAGTCTGTGCCAAAGCTCCGCTGTCTCGGCATTGTTCATATAGCCCTTGGGTGGAAGCGTCGAAAAGGCAAAACCGGGAAGCGACGGCACGACGAGGTTAAAATCAGTCAGCAGCGGGAACAGCTTGGCGTAGCGCAGGAAGCTGTCCGGCCAGCCGTGGGTCAGCAGCAAAGCCGGTGCATGATCCCGTTCGGAGCGAATATGAAAGAAATGGATCGTCATCCCGTCCACTTCACAGGTGAACTGCGGGAATCGGTTCAGGTTTTCCTCTTCACGCCCCCAGTCATATTCCTCACACCAATAGCGCAAAAGCGAGCGCAGATAAGCGCTGTCCGTTCCCAGGCTCCAATCCCCGGCACTTTCGACCAGCGGCAGCCGTGATGACCGGATACGGGCCCGAAGATCTTCGATTTCCCGCTCCGCAAAGTGAATACGGAATGACTTCATATTCCATTTGGATTGTTCGTCAGCCAATGTTCTCATCCTCCAAAACAACAGACCGTGCTTAATAACACAACGCCGGGTCAAATAATCAGAAAGAAACTCTCATTCTAGCAAATACCGATTTGTCTATTTCAATCCTGCTGCCTTGATCGCGCCGAGACAGTGGATCCGAACGACTCGGTTCGGGTCTGTTTCCGCAATGCTTTGCAGCCGCTCCAGATAGGGTCTGACGAATTCCGGCCTGCGTTTGCCGAGGACCCGAAAGATCTCCGGCGCTTCCATCCGTACCTTGTCATCTGCATCATGCAGGAGTTTCTCGAATACCGGCATATAATCTCCATAAATGCCCGGCGTGTTCGCAGCAATGTTTTCCGACGCCCAGATAAACGCCAGTCGGACTTTCGGCTCCCCGTCGGAAGCGAAGCGAAACAGGCCCGTCCAATACGGTTCGATCACCGAATAGCTGCCTCGTCCGATCCTGCCGAGAGCGTTTATCGCCCGCTCCCGTAAAAGCGGCTCCTGGCTGTCGAGAAAGGAAGCTATCGTCGGAACCGCGTCCTGTACGGGCTGAGGATAGACGAGGCCCATTTCACCCAGCAGCCAGAGCGCCTTCGCCTGTATCTTTACGGAGTCGTGGCTGAGGAGCGATGAGACATAAGGGATGGCTTCCTTCCATCTATCCTTATCCTTGGTCAATATCCCGAGTTCTTTATAGAGTTCTGCCTCTGTCATTTTGCTGGCTCCTCAAGCTGGAATATGTGAATTCAAAACCGCTCTTATCGAATCATCATAGTTTTCTGTGATCAGCGTGATCTGTTCGCCGTTAGATTGGTAACTATCTATAATCTTGTGATTATCCTGTTTCAGCTGTTCCGCTGTACTATAAGAATCATCCAGCCTTTTTTCGATATCCGAGGCATGTGCTTTTATTTCTTCAAAATGCGAATCGATATATTCATCTGACATGGCAAGACAAATGAATCTGATCGACTGAAGATACTGCTCATCAAAACTGTTTCTCCAATCAAAAGGGATATAACAGCCCTCGACAATGAGGTTTTGCTCATTCTCAACAGCAGTCTTTATGATCTCTCGAACAATTGGCCAAAGGTAATCGGTCAGTTCATCATCATCTTCCGGTGTGAGATCCGTATTGCCGCTGCGGATAAGCCCCATCTTCAAATGGTCAATCGAAAAATACGGGTATTTGATTTTCTCAAGCATCCGTTGCGCCAAAATCGTTTTCCCCACATGGGATGCTCCTGTTATAATGATTACCATATTTACCTCAACAAACTGGGATTTATGCAAGAGTGTATCCTTCTGCAGACAGTACGCTTAATGCTCTCTCGAAGTTTTCTGCCTTTACAAGAATATAATCAGTATTGAAAGTTGATACTGCAAAGATTCCGATATTACTTTCAGCGAGGATTCCCGATAATTTCGATAAGATCCCAATCAGTGAAAAATCGAGAATGCCCTGTATACGAAAACCTTTCCACCCATCATCTCGCTCTGTTGTTTTTTCAGGTGTATCTTCTGTCTTACAAACCAAAGATATCTCTTCATCTGTTTTGCCAATGAAGAAAAAGTCCGTTGACAGATCTATGTCCGAGATCGTCTCAACCTTACAAACGGTCAAATCAAATTCCAGTCTTTTCAGCTCCATATGTTCCTCCAACAAATCCCGATTTGTCGAGATAATTATAACAGGCTACGCACGATATTGGAAGAAGAAAGGGACTCTGTTTGTATCATAATCAGAGTCCCTTTGTGGGTGTGGGGTATAACTCCGAATTAGAAAAGGCGGATGGCCTTGGGATCAACTGTGATGACTTGCCTGTTCAGCATTTCCGCGACGGTCACAGCCGCAACCTCCCGCTCGCAGCGTGGATCATCGGGATCGTAGACCGCTATCACCGTGTCAGCTCCGTTTATGGCCTTCAGGTACGCTTTGAAGTCGCAGCCCACGGTTTTCTCATAGGCCAGGTTTACGACTTGCGTACAGGCTGCCAAGGCATTGAAGTAACGTTCCCGTAGCTCCGGCGTCCACTTGGTCGCCTGTTCCTCATAGGGAACATAGCAAATCGTTTCGAGCGCATCATCTGATGCTTTCAGCCCGTGAAGGATCTCCGCCGCATACAGCCCCACACCGCAGTCCATACTGACCGCAAAGCGCGTGCACCCCTCCCCTCTCAGCCTGGTGATCTGATTAATAAGGATCAGCTTCAGCGCCGCACAGCTCTCGTCTTCCTCATCAAATCCCCACGGAAAACCCATCGGGGAACAGCCAATAATGGCACAGGTCTTGGTCATGTTTCAGCCTCATATCTCTCTCATTTCTGCAGATACTATACACTATATAGACACTATCTGCAACCAATTGTTTGAAACTTGCAGCTCATATAGAATATGGGCAGTTCCAAACGGGAGGCATGATTATTATGGCTGAGCCCTTCTTAAAATATCGCACACGCTTCACTTCATCCTTGAAAAACGAGCTCGTTCCGCTTTTTGATCGGCTTGCAAAGAAGACAAGGATTCCCAAAAGCCGGCTGCTGGATGAAGCGATCGAGGATCTGCTGACAAAGTACAATATCGAATTACCGACAGAGGACACAAAAGACTGATTCGTCTCTTGTGTCCTCTGCTCTGCTTTTTGGGGCATTGCTTATGATATGCTATCAATCGATGCTATTAGAGCTTTTGCATAGGCAATGCCCGAATGTTCCAGCGCCTTTTTCGTAGCGAACGCAATCCAGAACAACAAAAGCAGAGCATCCAGCATGAATGCCAAATAATTCTGGGCAGGTATTGCCGAAAGCGAGTCGTACTTCAGGCAGGAGAAAACCGCCGTGAACACCATGCACAGAGTACTGATGATTATCCCCATCGTTTTGCTGAAAAGCAGGTTTCTACAGAGGCCGTACAAAGATTTATCAGAGTTTTTTAGGTAAGGAAGCAGATAGAGCGAAGAAAGCTTCTCTACCAGATTGTCTCGAATTTCTCCGACCTTCTTTTCATCAATCAGCATCAATTGATAAAGAACATTTAGCACACCCCTGGAGAGGGGGATATAAATACTACTCTTTTATAATACGAGGAATATATTGCGAGTATTTCGAGAATGAAAAACGCTTAAAAGTGTCCTCATTTTACTTTTCGTGCCCTGTTTGTGAACTATTTAAGGCGATAAATAAAGCCAATAGGGGTCAGATAGGGGTCAGGATTTTTAACAAGTCACTTTTAGAGGTCAAACTATCTCATATATAACAAAAATCGCCTTGAAACAAAACATTTCAAGACGATTTCTGGCAGGGGAAGAAGGCTTCGAACCCTCGGCCTAC